>CAMWGM010000231.1 GCA_947173755.1 uncultured Muribaculaceae bacterium | reverse complement strand
CTCGAAATGGGCCTCAGCCTGGGGCGCGTAGGTAGCGGTTTCGAGATAGTTGACGCAAAAGATGAGACACGCATCCATGATGGTCAGATCCTGATAAGGAAGTGCCACATTGATGACGAGTTCGGGTTTATGACGGTGGAAGAGTTCGACAAGCTGGGGAACGCTGTCGGCATCGACGACGTCAGCCGAGAAGTTTGGAGCGCCGATCGCCTCGACGATGGCTTCGCATTTTTTTCGTGTGCGTGAAGCGATTACGACTTCAGTAAACACTTCGGGATGCTGAGCGCATTTGTGGGCTACGACGGTTCCGACACCGCCCGCACCGATAATTACAACTTTAGCCATAAAAATAATGGTTTTCCGGGCTTAGTCGCGCGAGTTGCCGAAGAAGCGCAGGAGATATAAGAAAAGGTTGATGAAATCAAGATAGAGATTGAGCGCGCCGATGGTGGCGATATGACCGAACTGCGAGGGAGAAGCCTGAGCGATCATACGTTTGATGGTCTGGGTGTCCCATGCGGTGAGGCCGATGAAAATCAGCACACCTGCTCCCGAGATGATCCAGTCGAGAGTCGAACTCTTGGTGAAGATATTGACTATCGAAACGATGATCAGCCCGAAGAGCGCGTAGATGAGAAAGGTGCCCCACTTCGTGAGATCGGATGAAGTACAATAGCCATAAACACTCATCGCGCCTAAAGTTCCGGCGGTGATGAAGAATGTCTTGGCAATAGAAGTTCCGGTATAGACAAGGAAAATCGGCGAAAGAGCCGCGCCGTTAATGGCTGCGAACAGATAGAAGAGCCCGGTAGCAGCCTGCGACGACATGCGTGTCAGACGTGCGGACAGGAAAAACACTAGTCCGATTTCGGCTATAAACAGTACCCAGTAAGACCACTGGTTGGTGACGAGAAATCTGATTACCGAGGGAGTGCTGACACAGAAAAGTGAGATGAATGCGGTAACAAGCATGCCAAGAGTCATCTTGACATAAACCTGACGCATCACAGTTGATGTCGCACGAGCCAGTCTGGGCTCTTCGGTATATCCGTTAAATTGCGGAGGAGTCTGAAGATTGTAGTTGCTCATAAGTTATGATTTTTATGTTTGTATTGACGTTTTACATTCGTTCGGGAACTTTGATGCCGAGCAGGCCCATGGCCGAAGCGATCACGCGTGCAGTCTGGCGGCTGAGAGTGAGGCGCATTGACCGGGCTGCCGGATCGGTCTCTTTAAGGATGGAACAATCGTGATAGAACTGGTTGTAGCACTTCACGAGTTCATACACATAGTTGGCGATGAGAGCGGGGCTGTATTCACGGCCTGCTTTCCTGACAACTTCGGGATAGTCGGCAAGAGCCTGAATAAGCGCGATCTCACGTTCGCCGGGGACATAGTCCGAATAGTCGGTGATAGCGATACCCTCTTCTTCTGCTTTACGTAGCACCGAACAGATACGGGCGTGAGTGTACTGAATGAAGGGCCCGGTGTTACCGTTGAAGTCGATACTTTCTTCGGGATTGAAGAGCATGTTCTTGCGGGGATCCACTTTGAGAAGGAAGTATTTCAAAGCACCGAGACCTACCATCTCAGAAATCTCAGCCTGCTCTTTCTCCGAAAGACCGTCGAGTTTTCCAAGTTGCTGAGAGACCTCGCGTGCAGTCGTGACCATTGCATCCATGAGATCGTCGGCATCTACGACTGTGCCGGTTCGGCTCTTCATCTTGCCGTTGGGAAGTTCAACCATTCCGTAGGAGAAATGCACAAGATCTTTTCCCCATTTGAAACCGAGGCGGTCGAGAAGGATGGAGAGCACCTGGAAGTGATAGTTCTGTTCGTTACCCACGACATAGATCATCTTGTCGATCGGGAAGTCCTGGAACCGGAGTTTGGCGGTACCGATATCCTGAGTCATATAGACCGAAGTACCGTCGGCACGAAGAAGAAGTTTGTGATCAAGTCCTTCAGGAGTGAGATCGGCCCACACCGAGCCGTCCTCCTTGCGATACATGGCGCCTTTCTCAAGACCTTCGAGCACTTTCTCCTTTCCTTCGAGATAGGTGTCGCTTTCGTAGTAGATTTTGTCGAAATCAACTCCCATCCGACGGTAGGTTTTATCGAAACCGTCGTAGACCCAACGGTTCATCATCTCCCACATGGCGCGGATCTCGGGGTCTTTGTTCTCCCATTTGACAAGCATCTCGCGGGCCTCCTTCAGGAGCGGGGCTTCTGCTTTTGCCTCTTCTTCCGACATTCCTTTTTCGATCAGTTCGGCAACCTGCTCACGATATTTCTTGTCGAAGAGGACATAGAAATCGCCTATAAGATGATCCCCCTTCTTCCCGGTAGATTCCGGTGTGGCTCCATCGCCCCATTTCTGCCAGGCCAGCATCGACTTGCATATGTGGATGCCGCGGTCGTTGACAATATTGGTCTTTACAACCTTGTTTCCGCATGCTTCGAGGATTGTGGCAAGAGAGTAACCGAGAAGATTATTGCGGACATGGCCGAGGTGAAGAGGTTTGTTGGTGTTGGGAGAAGAATATTCGACCATCACCAGCGGAGAATCTTCAGTGACCGCCACGCGACCGTAGTCAGGTGTTTCAGCTATATGCGCGAGAACCGAGTTCCAGAAAGTAGGACGTATCGTTATGTTTAGAAAGCCCTTGACGACATTGAATTTTTCAACGGCAGGTTCGTTACTGACGAGCCACTCTCCTATCTCAGTCGCTACCGCTTCGGGAGACTTGCGGGCTGCTTTTACCCAAGGGAAGACGACGACTGTCAGATTACCCTCGAACTCCTTTCGGGTAGCCTGAGGAGTGATCTGAGCCGGATCAGTGTCGACGTCATAAAGCGCCTTGACTGCTTTGCTCACAGCCTCAGCGATGATCTTATCAATAGACATGTTTCTACCTATAATTAGATTTGTTTCTTTTAATCAACAAAATTACAAAAAAATGTCCGTTTTCCGGCAAAATCGGCAGAGAAAAATGGCGCACTGTCAGCCTTTATCCCACATAGTGCCGCGTCGGGGGTATTTGGCTCCGCGAAGAAGCAGACGCAAGGAGGTGTTGAAGGTGAAATAACTCCATATCCAGTTGAGAAGAACATTCATTTTGCTGCGGATGCCGAGAAGCGATATCAGGTGGATGAACATCCAGGCCATCCAGGCCGGAAAGCCCTTAAG
>CAMWGM010000230.1 GCA_947173755.1 uncultured Muribaculaceae bacterium | reverse complement strand
CGACTACACCAAGAACGAAGTTCCCGTCAACCACCTCTTCCAGCAGTACACCATGCTCAAGAACGCCATCCGCGAAATGGGCGGCTATGAGGCTGACGAAGAAATCGACTGATAAGAACCATGCTTATTTGAATTAGCAAAAAAGAATAGCGCCGGTTGCATCCCACGGAAGCAACCGGCGCTTCTTTTTTATACAATAGTCAGTCAACAAAAAATTTGCGCCGGCTATCGAGGACTAAAGCCTTGATAGCCGGCGCTTCTTAATAAGCTACGGATCCGACTGATTATCAGTTGATGATGTCGAAACCGGTGTATTTTCTGAGCACCTCGGGAACGACAATACCTTCGGGAGTCTGGTTGTTCTCAAGAAGTGCAGCCATGATGCGGGGAAGAGCGAGAGCCGAACCGTTGAGGGTGTGGGCGAGGTGGGTTTTCTTGTCCTCGCCGCGATAACGGCACTTCAGACGGTTTGCCTGATAGGTTTCGAAGTTGGAAACCGACGATACTTCGAGCCAGCGCCTCTGGGCACCGCTCCACACCTCGAAATCGAATGTGATGGCCGAAGTGAAACTCATATCACCGCCGCAGAGGCGAAGGATGTGCCAGGGAAGACCCAGGCGGTCGAGCAGACTCTGCACGTGGTCTTTCATCTCCTCGAGAGCGGCATAGGAATCCTCGGGCTTTTCGATGCGAACGATCTCCACCTTGTCAAACTGATGCAGACGGTTGAGGCCTCGGACATCTTTTCCGTAAGAACCTGCCTCGCGACGGAAACATGCCGAATAGGCGCAGTTTTTGATGGGCAGTTTGTCAGCGGGAATGATCACGTCGCGATAGAGATTGGTGACAGGCACCTCGGCAGTGGGGATCAGGTAGAGTTTATCCTCATTGATGAAGTACATCTGACCCTCCTTGTCGGGGAGTTGGCCCGTGCCGTAGCCGGAGGCCTCGTTGACGACATAAGGGGGCTGGATCTCGAGATAGCCTGCCTCGGAAGCGCTGTCGAGGAAGAACTGTATCAGTGCACGCTGCAGTTTGGCACCTTTTCCTATATAGACCGGGAAACCGGGACCGGTGATCTTGACACCGAGATCGAAATTGATAAGATCATATTTCTTAGCAAGTTCCCAGTGAGGAAGCGCATCTTCGGGCAGATCGGGCATCGGACCTCCGGTCTTCTCGACCACATTGTCCTCGGCGGTCTTTCCTTCGGGAACAGCCTCGCAGGGGATGTTGGGAATTGTCAGGAGAATCTCGCGTATCTTCTGCTCGGCTTCGTCGAGCGATGCGGCCACTTCCTTCTGCTCGGCCTTGATCTCGGCTACTTCCTTCTTGGCAGCCTCGGCCTCGTCGCGCTGACCGGCTTTCATGAGCGCGCCGATCGAGTCGGCTTTCTTCTTGAGGTCGGCGGCGAGATTATCGTTCTTATACTGGAGAGACTTTCGGTTGTCGTCGAGAGCGATCACGGTGTCGATGGCTTCGGCTCCGTCGAAACCTTTGACAGCGAGACGCTCGACAATATATTTGGGATTTTCCTTAATTTGCTGTAATGTGAGCATAGCGGGAAGAGAATGATTGGTTTTAGAGATTGTTGAGGATTTCGCGCACCTTTGCCGAAACCACCTTACCGTCGGCACGTCCGGCGAAAGCCTTCGAAGCCACGCCCATCACTTTACCCATTTCCTTGGGCGAAGTGGCACCGACCTGTGCGATGATGTCGCGGATCCCGGCGGTGAGTTCCTCATCGGAAAGTTGTTTGGGAAGATATTCCTCGATGACGGCAGCCTCGGCGAGTTCGTTGTCGCGAAGATCAATGCGGTTCTGTTCCTCATAGATCTGGGCGGTCTCCTTGCGCTGCTTGGCCATCTTCGCGAGGATTTTCATAGCCTGCTCATCGGAGAGTGTGCCGTCGCCACCTTTGGCGGTCTTGGCCTCGATAAACTCCTTCTTGATGCCGCGGAGAGTCTCGAGACGCACCTTTTCGCGAGCAAGCATCGCGGCCTTGATATCGGCCGATATTCTGTCAAATAATTCCATAACTCGGTTTGGTTTTCAAACTGCAAAGTTACGCAAAAAATTCTTTCACCCCTAACTTAGCGAGGGGAAAAATGCGTCAGGTATAAACTCGACAGTATAAGAGTCGGGGGTACCGATAATGAGAATGATGTCAAACTGATATTCAAGCATGATGCGGTTTCCCTGCATCCAGGAATCGGCCGCGCGCACCATTCGCGCACGCTTGCGTGTGTCGACCGCCTCGAGCGGATCGACAAAATCGGTCGAGCGGGTCTTCACCTCGACGAAACACACGCGGTTATCCTTAGTGGCTATTATGTCGATCTCCACTCTTCCGACCTTGACGTCGCGCTCGACGATGGCATAACCTTTCGAGACGAGGAGGCCGGTGGCAATCTCCTCGCCCCATTTTCCGGTTTCGTTATGCCGCGCCATCAGTCACGGTCGGGTTCCGTGGTTTCATCTTCGTCGGTATAGACATCGTCGCCGTAGAAGAAGGGATCATCTTCGTCGAGCATGCGGCCACCGGCGTCGGTATCCTCATCCCAGTCCTCCTCCTCTAATTCACCGTCAAAGTCATCGGGATCCTCCGGAAGACCTGCGTTCTCGAATATGAATTCATCCTCCTCGCGCACGCGGTGATGACCATCGAGCGGGCGATGGGTTATCGGAGCGACCTCGATGCGGTTGCGTTCATCGGTGATCTGACTCCAGAGCATATCCTTAAGTTCGGTTAGACCCTGACCGGTCACTGCCGAGATAAAGACATGCGGCAGACCTTCGGGAAGGTCTTTCTCGAGTTCGGCCTTGAGTTCGTCGTCGAGCATGTCGCTCTTGGAGATGGCGAGCATGCGGGGCTTGTCGGCCAACTGCGGATTGAACTGCTCGAGTTCGGCCGACAGGATTTCATATTGCTTGCGGATATCGTCGGCATCGGCCGGCACCATAAAGAGCAGCACGGCGTTACGCTCGATGTGACGGAGGAAGCGCAGACCCAGACCTTTACCTTCGGAGGCGCCTTCGATGATGCCGGGGATATCAGCCATGACAAACGACCGGTTGCCGCGATAGTCGACAATGCCGAGTTGAGGCTCCATTGTGGTGAAGGGATAGTCGGCAATTTTGGGACGGGCGGCTGATATGGCGCTCAGGAGGGTGGATTTTCCTGCATTAGGG
>CAMWGM010000229.1 GCA_947173755.1 uncultured Muribaculaceae bacterium | reverse complement strand
GAATATGATTTCAATGATGCCAATCTCATCCGAGGCGGTTATTTTGTCCCGCAATGGGGCCTTAATTCCGAGACCAGTTCCTCAATGAAACCATCCTACGAGGAACAGTCGGCCAACGAGTTCTTCTATGCCGATCCCCGACTCCTCGCCATCATGTGGCTCTACGATAAGGGCAACTATTTCGCCGGAACCTCAGTGTTTGCCGAGGCGGCTGCGATAACAAACAATGCCACCGCAATGGGCAAGCAGGCTTGGGGTCTCCAGACACGTCTCGTCTGGCGTCCGCGCCACACCGACGGCGACGCTATCCAGATCGGTTGTTCGTTCAACTACTCCACTCCGACATCCGACTCCCACACGGCTTTCATCTATTCCTGCAACTTCCCGACCAGAGTCTCCAAAGTTCCTTATGTTCAGGCCGATATCACCGATGCCAAAGGCCTCTTCAAGATGACTCCCGAACTCATGATCATGAAAGGTCGTCTCGCCCTCGAGTCGCAGTATTACTTCATGAACGTAGCCCGCAACAACGGTCTTAACGCCTATCGCGCCCATGGTCTCTATGCACTCGTGAGAGGTCTCATCATCGGCCGTCAGTACACATACACCCATGCTGATGCCGGCATCGCAACCCCTCCCGCAGGATCGCTCGAATGTGTCCTCGGATACAATTACATCAACGCAACCGACCGCAAGGCAGGCATCCACGCAGGCATCTCCCACGACGTCAATCTGACCTTCAATTATTACATCAACAAGTGGATGATCGCTCGTCTGCGCTACTCCTACTCTTATGTCAAAGACCGCCTCATCGCCGATCTGCTTCCGACGCGCCACGTCAATACTCTCGAAGCCCGTTTCCAGATAATTTTCTGAGAGTCCGTTCCGACCCATAACCCGGGAGGATGTCATTTTCGAACGACATCCTCCTTTTCTTTGCAAAATAGCGGGAAATTGACTAATTTTGTCGCGTGTCCGCAGGACGCCAAAACGATTTGTTAACATTCAATCCCGTTCAGAATAAATGGCACTTCATCATCACGCCGATCCCGCGCTCGCCATCGTGAGCAACCGTCCCGAAAAAAGCCCCTTCAATGCGGGCGAGACCGTAGAAGAAAAAACTCAGAAACTTCGTGTGCTGCTCCTCGGCTCCGGTGGACGTGAATGTGCCATAGCCTGGAAAATTGCCCGTTCCCCCCGGCTTGAGAAACTCTTCATCGCCCCCGGCAACGGTGGTACGGATGCCTACGGCACAAATGTCCAAGCTCTCTCGCCGCTCGATTTCGAAGGGATCGCCCGCTTTTCCGCTGAAAATGACATCGACCTCATCGTCGTCGGCAACGAGGATCCTCTCGTTGCAGGAATTTTCGACTTCTTCCGGGATCGCGAGGGCGCACCCCTGATCGTCGGTCCGTCAAAGGCTGGCGCCGCTCTCGAAGGCAGCAAGGATTTCGCTAAGCAGTTCATGATGCGCCACAACATCCCCACTGCCCGCTACCGCAGTTTCACTGCCGAAACCCTCGAGGATGGCAAGAAATTCCTCGAGCAACTTCAGGCACCTTATGTCCTCAAGGCCGACGGCCTCGCAGCAGGCAAAGGGGTTCTGATCATCGACTCGCTCGACGAAGCCAAGAGTTCTCTCGAGGAGATGCTCGGCGGTATGTTCGGCCAATCCTCTGCCACAGTGGTCATCGAGGAGTTCCTCTCAGGCATCGAGTGCTCGGTGTTCGTTCTCACCGACGGCAACGGCGGTTACCGCATTCTCCCCGTCGCAAAAGACTACAAGCGCATCGGCGAAGGCGATACCGGCCTCAACACAGGAGGCATGGGCGCTGTCTCTCCCGTCAAATTTGCCGACGAAGAATGGATGCGCAAGGTCGAGGACCGCATCATCCGCCCGACAGTCAACGGTCTTATCGAAGAAGGGATTATCTATCGCGGCTTCATCTTCCTGGGCCTTATCAATGTCGCAGGCGAACCAATGGTGATCGAGTATAATGTCCGCATGGGCGATCCCGAGACCGAGGTTGTCATGCTCCGCATCGCCTCCGACCTTCTCCCCCTCCTCGAGGCTGCCGCTCAGGGCAATCTCGGCATTCTCCCTCTCGCCGAAGATCCCCGCGCCGCCACGACAGTCATCGTTGTCTCCGGCGGCTACCCCGGTTCCTACCCCAAAGGCAAGGTGATCTCGGGGCTTGACAAGGCAGCCGCTCTCACCGACACGATCCCCTTCCACGCCGGCACGAAACGCGACGCCGAGGGTGTGCTCGTCACATCCGGCGGACGTGTCATCGCATGCTCGGCCTACGGTGATACTGTCGAGGATGCTCTCCGCGCCTCCTATGCCGCCGCCGAACTCATCGAATACGAGGGCAAATATTTCCGCCGCGACATCGGCCGCGACCTCCTCAGCCTCTGATCTCTCGCATGAATAAACGGGAAATCCATTTTTCCAACGTCCTCCGGTCAAAAGGAGTGGCTTTTCTGCTCACACTCCTTTCGCTCTGGATGATGAATCATGCCCTGATCGAAGGCAAGGTTCCTCAGGTGCCCGACTTCATGAGTTACGCCTTCCCCGTTGCATGCTCATGGTTTGAGTCACCGCTCCTCTCGATGGGAGTCAACGCCTTCTGCATCCTTCTCGTCAGCGCCCTCCTCATCTTCATCAACAACACCTTCAACCTTCTGCGGACAATGTCGGTGTTCTTCGCCGCATTCTTTGTTTTCGCAACAGCCTCCATCCCCGTCGTCGGTGCCCGCTTCGGTGCCCACGACCTTCTCGCCCTGATCGTCGTCACAGGCATAGGTCTGATGTTCAGCATCTACAACCGCCGTCGCAGCGATCAACGCATCTTCCTGATTTTCTTCCTTCTGAGTGCCGGAGCCATGGTCTGCTACGCCATCCTTCTCTACGTCCCCGTCTTCCTGATCGGCCTGTGGCAGATGCGCATCATGCGTCTCAAGAAACTCCTCTCAGCAGGAGTCGGACTGCTCATCCCCCTCTGGATCGTCTATGGACTCGGATTGCTCCCCATGCCGCACCTGCCCGAATTCTTCATCACCCTCCCCGACGACCTCGAGGCGCAGGTTCCCGGCGGATGGCCGGCCGTCGTCGGAGCCGCTCTCTCGATTTTCATCGGCATCCTCATGGGCATCGTCAATGCCGTCAGGTTTCTCAGTTTCAACGCCCGCATGCGTGCCTATAACGGCTTCCTGATACTGGTCTTCCTCGCCACATGTCTCTTCGC
>CAMWGM010000228.1 GCA_947173755.1 uncultured Muribaculaceae bacterium | reverse complement strand
CTACCTACACTGACCGATATCATAATCGAACTTGAAAAGCCGGGACGAGACCCTCGTGCCACCGAAGAAAAACAGGTGTTTGACGAGACTGTAAACAAGATAGAAGATCTTCATATCGGCCAGATCCTCACCGGAAAAATAAACAATATCACCGCTTTCGGCGCATTCGTGGATCTCGGGACAAAAGAAAACGGTCTGCTGCACATTTCCCAGATGTCAGAGGACTTCGTCCGTTCGCCGCACGAAGTGGTAAGAATAGGCCAAATTATCACAGTCAAGGTTATAGATGTCGATGTGGCACGCGGACGCATCGCACTTTCAACTATAGGCGTCGACAAAAAGTGAACCTCCGGTAAACGCAGTGTGTTTATAAATCAGCGACACTTTAATGTCGGCAACAAACAGAATCATCAATTCTACAAAATATGAATCCCCTCACCCCTTGCACCATTGGTCTCGGAAGCAATACTCCAGATAAGGGAGATCGAATCAAGCAGGCGCTCGATTTCCTGAAAGAACTGCTTGACAAACCGGTCATTAGCGATATATATGAATCGGAAGCCTTCAATGGTAAGGACGCGCCTTATCTGAATGCCGTAGTCCATGGACATTCCAAGCTCAGTTATCAGAAAACGATAGAATGTCTTAAAGAATTCGAGGCCGGTCAAGGCAGAACGCACGCCGAGACGCAGGAAGGTATTATTCCGATCGATCTCGATCTGGTCATATGGGATTTCACCATCAAGCGTCCTAAAGATTTCGAACGCCATTACTTCAATCGCGGGTATGCGCAACTTCTTGCTTCAGGCGCGTTTCAAGAAGAGTGATAAACTTTTAAATCAAGTTAAAAGTTAACATTTCATAGCACCCTCAAATCGTTTATAAAACTATTTAACACTCTCGATTAAGATTGGGAGCGAATAGTTTTATAATTTTGTGGTATATTTTATACATTGTAACTACATATATACTTAAACATAATGAACGAAACGGTTAGCATCAGAGAACTCAACGAACTCGTTGCCCGGAAGAGCAACTTCGTCCATCTCATCACTCAGGGTATCGACCAGACGATTGTCGGTCAGAAGCACCTGGTAGAATCACTTCTGATTGCACTTCTTTCAAATGGTCACATTCTTCTGGAAGGTGTACCCGGCCTGGCCAAGACACTTGCTATCAAAACGCTGGCTCAGGTGATCGACGCCAAATACAGCCGTATTCAGTTTACTCCCGACCTTCTTCCTGCTGACGTGATAGGCACACAGATCTATTCGATCAAGAATGAAAGTTTTGAAATCAAGAAAGGTCCGATTTTCGCTAATTTTGTTCTTGCTGACGAAATCAACCGTGCTCCCGCAAAAGTCCAGAGTGCACTTCTCGAGGCCATGCAGGAGCGTCAGGTGACAATCGGTGAGCGCACATTTAAACTCGACGAACCGTTCCTCGTAATGGCGACCCAGAACCCTATAGAACAGGAAGGTACTTATCCCCTTCCCGAGGCTCAGGTTGACCGATTCCTTCTCAAAGTCATTATCGGCTATCCCACCCGTCAGGAGGAACAGACCATCATCCGCCGCAATATCGACGGCCACAAGTCGGAAGTCCGCGCGATGGTCAATCCCTCCGAAGTGCTCGAGGTTCAGAAAGTTGTCGAGCAGATCTATCTTGATGAAAAGATCGAACGCTACATCGTCGACATCGTGTTCGCCACACGTAATCCTCAGGATTTCGGATTGAAGGATCTTGCAGGAATGATCAGTTTCGGAGCATCGCCACGTGCATCCATCGGTCTTGCCCGAGCATCTCGCGCCTACGCCTTCATCAAGGGTCGCGGATATGTTATTCCTGAAGATGTCCGCGCCGTGTGTCATGACGTGCTACGTCACCGCATCGGTCTGACCTACGAGGCTGAAGCCAACAACATCACTACCGACGAGATTATTTCAGAGATCCTTAATAAGGTTGAAGTACCATGATGCCTTCGAAATCTACTAAAACAAATTCAAATCAATCTCTCTGAATGGAAGCCAACGAACTCTTAAAGAAAGTACGCAAGATTGACATCAAGACGCGCGGACTCTCGCAAAACATTTTTGCGGGTGAGTATCACACGGCTTTCAAAGGACGCGGCATGACCTTTGCGGAAGTGCGCGAGTATCAATACGGAGACGATGTCAGGGATATTGACTGGAATGTCACCGCACGCCATAACCGTCCATATATTAAGGTATATGAGGAAGAGCGTGAACTGACAGTGATGCTTCTCGTCGATGTCTCAAATAGTCGCGTCTTCGGAGCGGTCGGAGAGGAAAAGCGTGAAATGATCGCTGAGATTGCTGCGACTATCGCCTACTCGGCTATCACCAACAACGATAAGATCGGAGTAATATTCTTCTCCGACAGAATCGAAAAGTTTATTCCTCCTAAAAAAGGTAAGAAACATATCCTGCTCATCATCCGCGAACTGATAAATTTCACGCCCGAAAGCAAGGGGACAGACATAGCGGTCGCGCTTCGTTACATGACGGACGCCCTTAAGAAAAGGTGTACCACCTTTCTTATCTCCGATTTCATTGACGCTCACGACTACTCTTCCCAATTGAGAATAGCGAAAAACAGACATGATCTCATCGCCATACAGGTTTACGACAAAAGAGATACCTCCCTTCCCGATATCGGTCTTCTTCGTGTGGCAGATCTTGAGTCGGGAGAAGAGCGTTGGATCGACACTTCGATGTCGAATACCCGGAAGGCGTATAGCAAATGGTGGTATGAACGTCAGCAGGAGATGATAGAGACCCTATCTAAGAGCAGAGTCGATCTCGCGTCGATCGCTACCGACGAGGATTTCGCCAAAGCACTGATGACATTATTTAAAAACCGAGGTGTCAGATAAATGAAAACTTCTCATTCTTTCCACTTTTTCCGGAGTCGTCTGTCCGCATTGATTTTAGCGACCTTTGCGACGCTGTCGGTTATGGCGGCGCCTTCAGCATCGCTTAAAGTTAGTCTTGACTCGGCTGTGCTCCTGATGGGAAAAGTTACACCGCTCCACATCGAGGTTATCGAAAACACGGCAAGTAATGGCGAAGTCTATGTGCCGTCTGACACTTTCTGCAAAAATGTGGAGATACATTCCCTCATCAAGTCTGACACTATTGATCTCGGAAATAATCGACGGCAGATCAACATCGACCTGCTCATTCAGTCGTTTGACTCGGGAGTTTACCGTCTCAATCCAGTGAAATACATAGC
>CAMWGM010000227.1 GCA_947173755.1 uncultured Muribaculaceae bacterium | reverse complement strand
TGGACCTCACCCGTCACTCCGAACGCCCCGTGACATTCTTCTCGTCGATGGGAGAGGCTATCAAATTAGACACTTCACGCATCGCCTTGGCCGAGTTTGCGAAGGTCAAGGGGTGTCCGCTCGCAGCAGCCCTGCGCCGGCGCTTCAAGCGCTCGGGGGTGTGGCCTAAGAGGAAATTCCAGTGTGTTTTCTCCGACGAACTCGTCGCCAACATTCCTCTTCCCTCCCCGTCGGGCGAGGATCAGGCAATGCGGTTCGGCAAAGTGGCCGTCAACGGATCGCTGATGCACATAACGGCCATTTTCGGCATCACGCTCGCATCGCTCGTCATCAGGAAGATCGTCGGCAAAAAATAGCCTCCCGCCCGTTCGGCCGGCTAAATTTGTGTCGGAAATGTTTTGATATTCTTTCAATTATTCCGACCTTTGCAGAAGTTTTTCGCCCTCGCGGGGCGGAGCATCGCGTTTTCGGCAGTCAATTCTAACCTCAATCCATGAAATAACCCCCTTGAAAACACTATGGTAACAGCAATTGTCGTATTGTTTTGCGTCGGCTATCTGTGCATCGCCCTCGAAGCGGTGCTCAAGATCAACAAAGCCGTCCCCGCGCTCCTGATGTGCGTGGCCTGTTGGACTCTCTATGCATGCGGAGGCGCTCCCGACAGCGTCGACGTCTCGTCGCGTCTGCTCCACCATCTGGGCGACACCTGCGAGATCCTCTTCTTTCTCATGGGCGCCATGACCATCGTCGAGATCGTCGACGCCAACCACGGATTCTTCTTTGTCAAGGATGCCCTTGCCACCAAGAGCAAAGCCGCGCTGCTCTGGCGCATCACCTTCATGGCCTTCATCCTCTCGGCCATCCTCGACAACCTCACGACGTCGGTCGTCATGATCATGGTGCTCCGCAAACTCGTCGACTCCCATGACGACCGCATGATCTTCGGCGGCATGATCATCATAGCAGCCAACGCCGGCGGCGCCTTCTCGCCCATCGGCGATGTCACCACCATCATGCTCTGGATCAAGGGTATGCTCACCACCGGCGGCGTCATCAAGGAACTCTTCCTCCCCTCGGTCGCGGCCGTCGTCGTCTCGACCCTCTGCGTGTCGCGCTATCTGCGCGGTCCCCTCGTCAGCCCTGAAGAGCAGCGCTCCGAGGCACCCGGTGTCGAAAGTTCGTCCGACCGCATCCTCATCCTCTGCCTCGGCGTGGGCGGTCTGATCTTCGTCCCCATCTTCCGCACCCTCACGGGTCTCGCTCCCTTCATGGGCATCCTGCTCGCCCTCGGCGTGCTCTGGCTCGTCAGCGAGACACGTCTCAACCGCAAATCGGTGTTCTTCGACACGAGCGGCCTCAAGGTGACCTATCTGCTGTCGCGCATCGACATGGCCACCATCCTCTTCTTCCTCGGCATCCTCAT
Organism: uncultured Muribaculaceae bacterium; assembly: GCA_947173755.1. Taxonomy (GTDB): domain Bacteria; phylum Bacteroidota; class Bacteroidia; order Bacteroidales; family Muribaculaceae; genus Duncaniella. The sequence goes on along the minus strand of CAMWGM010000227.1, from coordinate 1,833 downwards.
GGCCGTTGCCACCCTGCAGGAGACTGGCGTGCTGACCGCCTTCGGCCAGTGGCTCAACGAAGCATCCGACGGCAACACCTATCTCGTCACGGGCATCATCGGCGTCGTCTCGTCGATCGTCGACAATGTTCCCCTCGTGGCAGGCTGCATGGAGATGTATCCCATCGCCGAGGCAGGCGTCTATGCTGTCGACGGCACATTCTGGCAACTGCTGGCCTACTGCGCCGGTGTCGGCGGCTCGATGCTTATCATCGGCTCTGCTGCGGGCGTAGTGGTGATGGGTCTCGAGAAGATCTCCTTCGGATGGTATCTGAAGCGCTTCTCCCTCATCGCCTTCGTCGGATATCTGGCCGGCATCGGGGTCTATGCCCTCGAAAGCCTCATCATGTAATGACGGTAAACAGTCACAAATCGCTCTTCATCACCCTCGTCACGGCCGCCATGATCGGCCTGACGGGGGCGTCATGCTCCCAGCGCCCCATCGACGATCAGGTGACCGACTGGCTCACCGACGCCGATGGCACAGACACGCTCTTCACCACCTCCGACCTGTCGACCTTCGAGGTGAGCGGCCGCGTCAGGCGGCTTCATACCCTCACATACTATGACATCATCCCCGACGGAAAGGGGGGCTTCACGATCCCCGACTCGATGAACTGCACCGAGACCGTCGTCTATTTCGACACGCTCGGGCGCTACGTCCCCCGCCGCGACGAGCGCATCCGCCGCGACTCGGCAGGCAGGATCGTGCGCTGGGAGGATCACCGCCCCAATCTGCGGCGCATCCATGGCGGATTTCTGCGCGACACCCTCGCCTACACACGCCTCTCCGACAATGTGCTGACAACGTCGGGAATGGGCGAGTTCGCCGTCACAGTCTACGACAACGACCACAGGATAGTAGGGCAGTTCTCCGACCCGATGACCGACGGCGACCAGACGGCCGTCTTCAACGTCTATCTCGAGGCCGATTCCCTCGCCAACTGGACTTCGCGCATGGGCGTATGGACCACGCGCTCCCACGGGTGCCGTCCCCACGTCTCCTACACCCTCGACCGCCGCACCATCGACTATTGGAAGTGAGTGGAGAGCGGAGAGCGGAGAGATTCTGTCGTAAGATATATGGATAAGTATTCGGCAAAATTATGAGCCGAGGGGGTGAGATAATAAGAGAGAATGCTTCCGCATTCTCCCCACTCTCCGCCCTCCGCTCTCCACTAAAAAACTCCCTGCCGTCTGAATGTTGACAGCAGGGAGTAGTTATGTGTAGATGTAAGTCTTATCAGTAAGTCAGTACAGGCTCGAGTTCCTTGGCCTGAGCGATCATCTTCTCGACCTCCGAGACCGACGGCACGCGGTTGCAGAGATTTTTGGCCTCGTTGACCTCCTCCATTTTGGGCTGGAGGTTGGCAGCCACGCGGTGGCGGAGTTCCTTGACGGTGTCGACACCTGCAGCCTCGAGAAGTTCGGCAAACTGGCCTGCGACACCCTTGATGCGGAAGAGGTCGGCATGGTTGGCCCATTTGAGGATCAGTTTTTCGGAGATACCGGTCTCCTCGGCAAGTTTCTTACGGTCTTTGGGGGTAGCGGCTTTGGCGAGCATGTCGGCTGTGGTCTTCACGCCTGCGGCTTCGAGTTTCTGTGCATAGACTTCGCCTACGCCTTCGATTTCAATGATCTTGTACGACATAATATGATGCTGGGGGGTTAAGGGTTTGAAAGATTAACACTTCCGCCCCCGAGAAAGTTCATCAGGGTCCCCGAATTTTTTTGATCTGATGTCAATTTGACAAAGTGTCCGCACTGTCCGCACTGTCCGCACTGTCCGCGCTG
>CAMWGM010000226.1 GCA_947173755.1 uncultured Muribaculaceae bacterium | reverse complement strand
ATATTTGTAGACATTTACCAATTTGTCGATTCAATTATGAAATTTACAATTTTCAGTTTCATACCGTTTGTAGGCGCCATCATAGGAGCTGCGATAGGCAGCAAAGCGTATCGCAAATTTCAAACGCGCCCCCGAAAGTATGAGTTAAAAAACAACAGGTGACGTATGGCGGCATCTATCAAAGGATCCCGAACAGATTTTCCTGATTTTTTAGTTTGGCTGTTCACAGGATATTTTGTAATTTTGCAGCGTGAAACATCTGGCCTTACATATAGAATATTTACTTTCATCTCATCACTGTGTGATTGTTCCCGGCCTCGGTGCATTTTTAGTCAATGATCGGGCTGCACATTATGATGAGGAGAGGGGACTCTTTTTCCCTCCTTCACGCGATCTTGGTTTTACTGCCGAGATTTCTCATAACGACGGTCTTCTCGATCAATCCATTTCGCGTCGTGAAGGTTTGAGTCTCGACGAGGCTTCAAAAGTGATTCTCTCGGAAGTCGCTGAATTGAAATGCCTTCTCGAGGATGGTAATCCTGTAGGATTGGGACGCCTCGGAGAGTTGTCGCTCCAAAACGGCTCTCTCCTTTTCGAACCCTCACAGGACGCTCTTCCTATGATGAGTTTCAAAGGCCTTTCTCCGGTTCCGGCGAAGATTATCGCTGAGGAAAAATCGCACGAACAGGGTGTAGTCCTTCCCAAGGATCCCGGTCGCTTAGGCATAGCCGTAAAGATCGTGGCCTCTTTCCTGCTGTTGTTCGTGATCGGCGGACTCGTTTATTCCACTACCGGTCTTACCCATTCCGGCGTTGTAGATCTGGCTTCACTGAATTCAAATATTTCTCCGCGAATCGACTCGGAAGAAGTTCATCAGGTAGAAATTTCGCGTGCAATAGATCTGATGATAGCATCCCCTCAGGAAGAAGAGTCTGATATTATCACACCTGCCGCTGCCGTAGACACTCCTGCACGGTATCTTCTCATCGTTGCATCACTCGAAAGTCTCTCGTCCGCGAACCGTCATATCGGAGATCAGAAAGATCTTAAAATAATCGAAATGGACGGCAAATACAGAGTCTATATAGATTCGTGCCCGACTCTTAACGAAGCGTTGGCATTGGTGCCGTCTTATCAGGATCGTTTTGAAAGCATCTGGATTTGCCGGAGATAAATTATCTTAAGAACAAATGGATTTCCACCAGCTTCTAATCGACCGCCGCTCCATAAGGCGCTACACGGAGCAACCTGTTTCACCCGACGATGTAAAACTCTTGCTTGAAGCAGTGCTTCTCTCTCCCTCCTCGAAAAGTTCAAGAGCATGGCAGATCATTGCGGTTGAAGACAAAACCACACTCGCGCGTCTTGCCGACTGCAAACCTGCCGGTGCTGTGTCGCTTAAAAGTTGTCCTCTCGCCATCGTAATCGCCGAGGACACCACTCTCTGCGACGCATGGATCGAAGACGGCTCGGTGGCCGCCACCTCACTTCTATTTCAGGCAGAAGCGCTTGGTCTGGGTGCTTGCTGGGTGCAGTTGAGAGGACGCTTTTCGCATGACGGTACACCTTCCGATCAATTCGTTCAGGAAGTTCTTGGAATACCGGAACATGTTTCACCCCTCTGTATCATATCGGTCGGTCATAAAGCCGAGGAGCGTAAACCTCAGAATACCGATGCGTTGAAGTGGGAAAACGTTCATATTGACAGATGGTGAAGATCTCTCTGATCGGTTCAGGAAACGTAGCGACTCATCTTGGACAGGCTCTCTCCTGTGTGAAAGGATGCGAGATTGTGGATGTCTGTTCCCCTCATAATTCCGGAACACTTGCTGAAAGACTCAATGCGCGCCCGGTGACTCGGCCGTCGGATGTTAATCCCCGGTCAGATTTGTATCTTATTTCCGTTGCCGACGACGCTCTTCCCGAGGTCGTCCGGCAGTTGCCGGAAAATCCTGATGCCATCTATGCCCATACTTCCGGTTCGGTAGCAATCGATGTCCTGAAAGGACTTTCGGATAAGATAGGCGTTTTCTACCCGTTACAGACATTTAGTAAGGATGTGGATGTCGATATGACTCGCGTCCCTCTCTTTATAGAAGGCAGCGATGAAGCAACCACCGTTCTTCTGCTTGATCTGGCCTCAGAAATTTCAGGAAAGGTTTTCCGGGCCGACAGCCGGCTCAGAGGTCGGCTCCATATTGCGGCGGTCTTCGCATGCAACTTCGTCAACCATCTCTGGAGCATTGCTGACGAGTTGCTCGGGCAGGATGGACTGTCGCTCGAAGTGCTTTACCCCCTGCTTGAAGAGACTTTAAGAAAGGCTGAGACAAACCGGCCCAAAGATGTTCAGACCGGACCTGCGGCTCGTCGTGACCACAATATTATAAATAAGCATGCCGAAACACTTCCCCCGGAACTTAAAGAGATCTACCTGTTGCTTTCCGGTTCGATAATACGCAGTCAAGATGAGCCGAATCAACTATGATCTGACAATCATCAAGGGAATCGCCTTTGACATGGATGGCGTTCTTTCGGCATCTACCGTTGCCGTGCGTGAGGACGGAACCTTGCAGCGGCATTCCAATGTCAAGGATGGCTATGCGATCCACTACGCCATAAAGCGGGGCTTGAAACTTTGTGTAATATCGGGCGCAAGAGATGAGTCGATGCTGCCGGCCTACAATTCTCTCGGGATTAAGGATGTCTATTTCCGATGTGCCGACAAAGTCGAATGCCTTCGGAAGTGGATGGAGAAAGAAGGTCTTTCAGTGGAAGAAACGGTTTTCGTAGGCGATGATATCCCGGACATTCCGGTGATGAATATAGCCGGCCTCAGCGTATGTCCGGCAGACGCATCCATAGAAGCCAAATGCGTTGCCGGTTATATTTCCCCGGTCGAGGGAGGAAAGGGGGTTGCGAGAGATCTCATCTCACAAATCCTCTCCGCTAAAGGCGAATGGATGCTCGACGACAGTTATGAGTGGTGATGGTTATCTGCGGAAAGCAATGGAGACAACACAGTAGACCGGCACGGCTACCGAATCCAGTTTACCCACACTCCATCTGGGCATCGCAGAAATAATTCTGACAGCCTCTCGGTCGAGCGATTCGGCCACACCTTTCAGAACGGAAACATGTCCCACCGTCCCGTCGGTGTCGATTATGAAACTGCATCTTACGCGACCCTGGATCCCTTCATTCCAAGCATCTGCGGGATATTGACGTTCGGCGTTGATGAAACGCATCATTGCGCCCTC
>CAMWGM010000225.1 GCA_947173755.1 uncultured Muribaculaceae bacterium | reverse complement strand
TTTGTATTCTTCTTGTTCATAACATCTTAACTTTTTTTCTGCAAAGTTAAGGCGTCCAGCGAACGAAAAAGTGCGATAATGATCCTTTGTGATGCGGGTAGTACAAAAAAAGAAGGTTGTCTCTCGACAACCAATCTTAGTTAACCTTAAATCTAATACCATGAAAAACACATTGCAAAGGTAGTGGCTTTTTTCTACCTGTGCAAGCATTTTCTTGGAAAATTGTTTATAATTAACATTTGTTTAGAGAATATTGCAAGCGAATATCCTCAATTTTGAAAAATGTCTTGTCAGATGCGATCGAGCACGGTGCCTACGAGATCGTGGATTGCTGTCTTGTAATTGGGATTTGCCTCGGCATTCATACGGTTGGCTATGATCGAGCAGACAGTCATGGCTCGGTGTCCCATCAGACGTCCGAGACCCTGAAGCGGCGCCGACTCCATTTCGTAATTTGTGATCTTCCGGCCGTCGTGGCGGAAAGCCTCGATGTGGCGGTTGAGATCGGGATTGGCAAGAGGCAGACGCAACTGACGTCCCTGAGGACCATAGAACCCTACGGCAGATATGGTGTTTCCACGCACCATGTCGGTGCCACCGATGCGCTCGACGAGTTGTTCGTCAGCATTGACCACATATGGTCGCGCCCAGAGAGGGTTCCAGCCTACGGCATCGCAAAATGCGTTTTCAAACTCCAGATCGGCCACCTCGTTGCGTCCGGCATAATAGTTGAGCACACCGTCAAATCCGATCGCTTTAGTGGCGATGACAGGAGTGCCGATGCGAAGTTCGGGCTGAAGAGCTCCAGAGGTACCGATGCGCACCATGGTCAGTTGGCGGTGACGGTCGTTGACTTCGCGTGTGGAGAAGTTGATATTGGCAAGTGCATCAAGTTCGTTAATGACAATGTCGATATTGTCCGGACCGATGCCGTGGGAGAGACACATGATAGGTTTTCCCTGATAGGTGCCTCCGATAGTGTGGAATTCGCGGCTGCTCACTTCGAAGTCACATGTATCAAAAAAGGAAGCCACCATATCCACACGGCCGGGATCGCCGACGAGGATGATGCGGTCAGTGAGTTGATCAGGGTGAAGATGGAGATGAAACACCGTTCCGTCGGGATTGATGATCAGTTCGGATGGAGCAATGACAGTCTTTTCCATAATTAGAAATATCAGATTTTAGGTGAGAATTCATGACTTGGCACGGTAGGCTCCCCCGGGCATCTGGACAATTATGCCTCTGAACTCAAGATCGAGCAGAATCGACAAGAGACGATAGGAGGGGAGATTGACGCGGGTCAGTATTGTGTTGAGCGATGCGTCACCGCTGAGAGTGAGGAGGTTGACAATCTGTTCCTCCTCATCTGTGAGGGTTGGGAAGAGCGACGGAGCCTCCTTTTCAGTTTCTGACCGTCGTTTCCAGCCAAGCAGATCGGCGATATCGGCACCTGACGTGACAAGGTGGGCAGCCGAACGGGCTACGAGGTTGTTGCAGCCTCGGGAATATCGGTCGGTGCTCCGTCCGGGCAGAGCCATGACCTCGCGCGAATAGTCGGCGGCGAGACGGGCTGTGACTAAAGCGCCCCCGCGTTCGGCGGATTCAACCACGAGCACTCCGTCAGTCAGTCCGGCCACTATACGGTTGCGTGCGAGGAAATTGCCTTTATGAACCGCATCGGAAGAAAGATATTCGGTCACGATCGCACCACCTTTGGCAACGATGTCGGCTGCGGTCTGACGATGCACGGCCGGATAGATGGTGTTGAGGCCGTGGGCAACGACTGCCACTGTCGGCAGACCGGTCGAGAGCGCGCCCCGGTGGGCCGAAATGTCGATTCCGAAAGCCAGACCGCTGACAATGACCGGGGGCACGATGAGTTGGGATGCCCACTCCGAACAACAGTTGTTGACGAAGTCGATGCCATATGCAGTGGCGTGGCGTGTCCCGACTATTGAGATCGAGGCGGGAAAATCGAGCAGAGCGGCCCCATATTTGAAAAGCATCACCGGAGCGTCGTCGCAGGCGAGAAGGCGTTGGGGATAAGCGTCTGATGTATAAGGGATATACTCTATGCCTGACCGTTCGATATATTCGAGTTCGTTGCGGGCGGTGGCGAGCGCTTTTTCTCTTACGGCGTCGTCGATGAAACGGGGATTGGCTCCGAGTATGGCCGCGAGTTCCCGGCGGGGCATCGTGAAGAATGCCTCAAGACTTCCGATGCGGCTGATAAGTTCGTCGGCCGTTGTCGGCGTGAAGACGTGGAGCGAAGCGAGTGCTAAGAGGTAGAGATCCATGGCGGACGGTATTATTTATCCACAAGCCACTCTCGGAACGCCTCGGCCAGACGGTCGCCACGGCTGAGAGTCCCGTTTTCAATACAGACGATAGTGATGACTCCGTCGAGAACAGGTTGATGATCGGGGAGTCTCGAGATGTGCTGACGGAAAACGAAACGGGCTCCGCGTCGTTCCATCGACACCGATATTTCCATCCGGTCGCCCATCCGCAGCGAAGATATATAGTCGAGTTCGGCCCGGCGTACGACGGGATTGATTCCGTCAGCCGACATGGCGGCGAATGAATAGCCGGCCGCTTCGCAGAAGTCATGACGCGCCAGTTCGAGATAGTGCAGGTAGTTGGCGTTGTTGACGATGCCCTGCGAATCGAGTTCGTAGTCGCGCACGGCGAGAGTGGTGGTGAATATCGGTTTCATGGATCGAGCGGAATGGGTTGTTATTTGTAGAGATATCGTTTGATGGAACGCTTGGGCGTTTTCTCAAACTCATTAGGTATCAACTGGATTCGGTCGATGCGCTCGTAGGGAGCGACGAGTTTGTTGAGTTCCTGACGGGTCTGTTCCATGCGGTCGGTAAGGTCGACCGATGTGAGATGCTCGCGGTCCATAGCCTCATAGTCGGGATAGACGAGAGCCACGAGATGTTTGCCGCGCTCCACGACCAGACTTTCCGACACATAAGGCATATTGTTGAGTTTGGCCTCGATTTCCTCGGGATAGATGTTTTGGCCGGAGGCCGAGAGCAGCATGGTCTTGTAGCGGCCACGGATGAAGATAGTGCCGTCGGCGGAGCGGGTGCCCATATCGCCTGTGTGAAGCCATCCGTCTTTGTCGAGCACAGCCTCGGTGGCCTGAGGATTCTTATAGTATCCCTTCATGACATTCTGACCTTTGACGCAGATTTCGCCCGGGATTTTCGTCGGATCGGCTGAGTCGGCGATGCGGGAGTGCATGATGCCGG
>CAMWGM010000224.1 GCA_947173755.1 uncultured Muribaculaceae bacterium | reverse complement strand
TCCGTACACTCACCGGTGGCGTCAACATCACTTTCTAACACAACAGCATTCTCTTAAAACGATGAATAAATTCTTTAAACTCGCTCTCATCCCCGCCTTCGCTTCTTCGATGGCACTCACGGGATGTCTTGATGAGGTGGAGCCTACCAACAGCGTCACTCAGGAGCAGCTCAACCAGAATGAGGATGCCGGCCGTGCACTCCTCTATGCTATCCCCGGTTTCATGAACAACTACGGTACGACCGACTCCGATCAGCACATTGACTTCGGTTATGCCGCAATGATGCGTACCCGCGATGTCATGACCGCCGACCTTATCACCGGTATGGATGCCGGTGGCTATGACCACTGGCAGAATTACGAGACCGCTCAGGTGGGTGAAGATTATATGAATTCCCAGTTCATATGGAACTACTATAACAAGCAGATCCTCACCTGTAACAACGCTCTTCGCACTTTCTATGAAGGTATCGAGGATGAAGCCGGCGAAGGTAACCGCGCCATCGCGCTGGCCTATCGCGCCATGCTCTGGCTTGACATGGGTCGCTGGTACGAATGTCTCCCGGTCAATGAAAATGACAAGAACATTCAGGAAGAAGTAAAGGATAAGGATGGAAACGTCACAGAGGTGAAAATCCTCTACACTATGGTCAATCAGGCCGGTAACAATGTCGAGGGTCTCACAATTCCTATCGTAACCGAGGATATGCCCGAGGCGGCAGCCTACAACAATCCGCGTGTAACTCGTGATGTTCTCGCCGCCAAGATTTTCGAGGATCTTAAGTATGCCGAGGAGCATATCGAGCAGTCAAACTATTATCAGAATGACAAACTGCTCCCCGACCTCTCATGTGTATATGGTCTTTATGCCCGTACCTACATGTGGCTCGAGGATTATCCCAAGGCTTCGGAATATGCTCAGAAGGCTATCCAGGAGGCACAGCAGTCTGGCTGCAGCGTGCTCACCGAGGATGAACTTCTCTCAGTGAAGAACGGTTTCAATACTCTCACCGCATCTTCATGGATGTGGGGTTTCAAGCCCGAATCTGAGAACCGTACTGTGACCACCGGTATCTGCAACTGGATGTCGATGACCTCCTTCGAGGCTGACTATGGTTATGCTGCCGTAGGTGCAGGTCCCGTCGTTTGCGCTGCTTTCTATGAGCGTATCGACAACAATGACTATCGCAAACTCTGGTGGGTACCGACCTCCGACATTCTTCTCAAGAGGATGCATTTCTGCGCCGGCGATCAGTATGCCCAGCAGTACAAGACCACTTATCCCTATTTCTCGGTGAAGTTCCGTCCCTACCAGGGCGAAACCAGCGACTACAACATCGCGTCGACAGCCGCGGTGCCTCTGATGCGTCTCGAGGAGATGTATTTCATCAAGTTTGAGGCTGACGCCCACACTGCTGCCGCTCCTGCCTTCGATGAAATGAAGGCGTGGATGATCGCATGGCGTAATCCCAAGTATAAACCCAAAGCATCGTCCGTCGCTACCGACGAGCAGAAGATCGAGGAAATCGTCTTCCAGAAGCGCGTCGAGCAGTGGGGTGAAGGTCTGACTCTCTTCGATCTGAAGCGTCTCAACATGAGCGTCAACCGTACAGGTAACGACGCTAAGGTTCAGAATATCCGCAAGGAGTTCCGTCTGCAGTCAAGTGGCCGTCCGGCATGGATGAACATGGTGATTGTTGCTACCGAAGGCACTGCAAATAAGGCAGTGACATACTATAACAATCCTGATTTCAACGGTCTTTACAAAGCGAAATAATATCTGAAAAGATATAACTCCCATTAACCGATTCCCCTGTCGTTCCGCGATGAATGACAGGGGATTTTATATGGGCTGTTTTGTAATATGAGGGAATTTGATTAATTTTGCACAGAGAAAATCCCTGCATTCCCATGGCACGCAAACAACTCCGTGGAATGGGTGTGGCGCTGACCACTCCTTTCACTCCTACGCTCGAAATAGATTATGAAGCGCTCGGCCGACATCTTGATTTCCTGATAGAGGGCGGGGCTGACTTCATCGTCGCTCTCGGAACCACTGCGGAGACTCCGACGCTGACTGAGGATGAGAAGGAGAAGATGTTGGCTTTCATCATGGACAGGATTGACGGACGTGTTCCTCTCGTCGTCGGGATGGGTGGCAACTCCACGCGCGCGCTTACCGAAATTATACGTAAAAATGAGGCGCTTAAGGAAGCAGATGCCATATTGTCTGTTGTGCCATACTACAACAAACCTACTCAGGAGGGCATCTACCGTCATTTCGCCGAGGTGGCTAAGGTGAGCCCGGTGCCGGTAATCCTCTATAACATCCCGGGAAGAACCGGTGTCAATATGGAGGTAGACACCGTGATACGTCTTGTCGAGGAATTTCCCGGAAAAATATCGGGCATCAAAGAGGCGTCGGGCAATATGTCGCAGGCGGGTCTGATAATGACACGCCGCCCGCAGGGTTTCACGGTGCTTTCGGGTGATGATTCACTTGCTCACACGATGATCGGTCTCGGAGGCGACGGCGTCATATCGGTTGTCGGAAACGCTCTTCCTAAGGAATTCACCGAGATGATAAAACTGAGCCTCGATCCTGAAACTCATGACTCGGCCCGAACCCTCCACAGCGGTTTTTCCGCGCTCTATTCCCTGCTGTTCAAGGATGGCAACCCGGCGGGAATCAAGGCACTCCTTCATGAGATTTTCCCCTGGTATGGCAACTGTCTTCGTCTGCCGCTCGTCGAGGCGACCCCGGCTACCACCAAGGCCCTGGCTGCAGCCTTGGCTGCCTTCCGGGCAAGATAGGACTGCTTACCTCACTCTTAACCAATTCATCACTCATTTCTTCCGGCAGTGTCACTCATCACGCTCAGTGCCCCGATAATCGATCAGCCTGTCCCCATCTTTCTGATGGTGATGGCCATCATATTGGTGACGCCGCTGATTTTCAATCGTCTTAAGATCCCACATGTCATCGGACTCATCCTGGCCGGAGTGCTCGCCGGACCTCACGGGTTTGACCTGCTCGACCGCGACATGAGTTTCGAGGTGTTCGGTCAGGTCGGCATCCTCTACCTCATGTTTCTTGCCGGCATCGAGATCGACATGTTCAATCTCGTGCAGAATCTCCGGAAGGGTCTGATCTTCGGAGCCCTCACGTTCCTTATCCCTCTCGTCGTGGGCGTGGGAGTTTCCATAGGTGTGCTTCATCTGACGCTGACCACTTCGCTGCTGCTCGGATCAATGTTTGCAGCCCACACGCTTCTGGCC
>CAMWGM010000223.1 GCA_947173755.1 uncultured Muribaculaceae bacterium | reverse complement strand
CCGCGTGTCCTACCCCATCAACCCCAGCCAGCACATCATCGTTCCTTCGGCGGGTCCGTCCGCAAAGAATGTCATCTTCCTCTCGGCCGACGCATTCGGCGTGCTTCCTCCCGTCTCGATCCTGACTCCCGAGCAGACCAAATACTACTTCCTCTCGGGCTTCACCTCGAAACTCGCCGGCACCGAGCGCGGCATCACCGAGCCTACTCCCACATTCTCTGCCTGCTTCGGCGCAGCATTCCTCTCACTCCACCCCGTGAAGTATGCCGAGGAACTCGTTAAGCGCATGGAGAAGAGCGGTGCCAAGGCCTATCTGGTCAACACAGGCTGGAACGGCACAGGCAAGCGTATCTCTATCAAGGATACACGTGGCATCATCGACGATATCCTCAACGGTTCTATCCTCGAGGCTCCCACCAAGCAGCTCCCCATCTTCGACTTCACCATTCCTACCGAACTGCCCGGTGTCGATCCCAAGATCCTCGATCCCCGCGACACCTACGCAAATGTCGACGAATGGTACACCAAGGCTACCAAACTTGCCGAAATGTTCATCGCCAACTTCAAGAAATTTGAAGGCAACGAGGCAGGTAAGGCTCTCGTAGCAGCAGGTCCCCACCTCGAGAAATAATCCTGAAATGACCTTTATGCCTCACAAGGCATGATCAATCCTATAGGTTCCGCCCCGTCATGACCCCTGAAGCCTGACGAGGCGGAACTTGATTTTATTTCCACTCTATCTTTTAGCCTGAATTGCTTCGTCCGCTCTTCCTCATACTGTTGATCGCCTCCGGCGCACTGATCTCCTCGGCCGAGACGCGGCGTGACTCCATCGTGTCGTCATTCGAAATAGGGGTTCACACCGGGTATGCTCTCAGTTCTCATCCGCTGATGACACCGTTGATGCCGGAGGGCACCCGACCTGCACACATTGCATCAGGTGCTCATCTCAGATACTCAGTCAGCGGAATCGGTCCGGAAAGAACCCGCAGCGTCAGTCAGGGGATCGGACTTTCAGCCACAACATTTTTCCGACCGAAAACGGTCGGTACACCCGTCGGGCTCTACCTCTTCCAAAGAGCCCCGATCAAGATCTTTTCGCGCCGTCTTATGCTGACCTACGAATGGAACTTCGGCATCACGACATTCTGGCACAAAACCTCCACTCTATCGGATATTCGGACGAATCTGATCGTCGGATCACCGGCAAATGCCGTCATCACACTCTCATTTCCATTCGTCTACAAGATTTCACCGCAAGTCGCTCTGCTTCTGGCGCCTGAAATCACCCACTATTCCAACGGCAACACTTCATGGCCTAATCCGGGCGTAAACTCGCTCGGCATTAACGTCGGAGTTCTCTATACTCCCGCTCCCATCTCGGTTCCGACAGTAAATCCGTTTGCCTCCGATCCTTCATTCAGGCGATCGTTTTCCGTGGATCTCACACTTTATGGCGCATGGCGCAAATCCTATCTGCCGGCCGACGGTGGTTCGTTCACACCCGAAGGCGAGCAACTGCTCCTGCCGGGACATTTCGGAGTGGCTGGAGTCATGGCCTCTCCCATGTGGCACCTTCACCCGACATTCCGCACCGGGCCTTCGCTCGATCTGCAATGGAACGGCAACTCGTCGCTAATCCCCACCCCCGATGGCGCCGAGCGACGCTTCACGCGTCCATGCTTCCTGCGCCAGATAAGTGCCGGAATCTCCGCACGTGCCGAACTCGTCATGCCCATCTTCGCCATCAATCTGGGCCTCGGCTACGGGCTCCTCGGACCTCACGAGACGCGCACATTCTATCAGATGGCCAATCTCAAGATCTCCTTACCCTCATCGCCGGTCTACCTAAACATCGGTTATCGTTTCATCCGTTTCCGATCCCCCTCCAATCTGATGCTCGGCTTCGGCATGACATTCCCTAAACGTTAAATAAATGTTAAACAACAGAAATAGTTTTGCAGCATCCCCAAAACTCCCTACATTTGCAGAGCAAAACCGAAAGGGGTATTAGCTCATCTGGCTAGAGCGCGACACTGGCAGTGTCGAGGTGAGCGGTTCGAGTCCGCTATACTCCACCCGTGAAGCGAATTTGGATATCTGTCCGAATTCGCTTTTTTTGTTATTACAAAATAAATGCCGTATATTTGCATTATGAAGTTGATCGAACTCAATTTAGACCGCATCATAGCCTTATGTCGCAAATATAAGGTCGAGAAACTGTGGGTGTTCGGCTCGATCCTGACACCCCGTTTCAGCGATCAAAGCGATATCGACTTTCTGGTCGATTTTGATGAAAACCATATTGAAATGCTTGACTATGCCGATAATTTTTTCAACTTCATTCACGAAATTGAGGCAGTCGTCGGTCGAAAAGTAGATATGGTTGTAAACAAGTCGATCAAAAATTGTTATTTTCGTGAAGAAATCGACGAAACCCGAAAATTACTATGGAGCGCTCTCTAAATTAAGATGCAGACGGTTTAGAATAGTTTGATACCGCAATCGTTCTGTTACGGAGAATCCTATCCGGGGGAGATTTCGCTTTTTGTGTCTAGCGAGGATGAGACGAGTAGATATGTTAATGGAAATTGAATATCATTATAGCAAAGATATTTACGGAAAGCAAAGTTTCACGAGAGGTGAGGCGGAGATAATTTTTAATATTTTTATCGAATATTTGCATAAATATTGTGAAAAATGTTTATCTTTGCAACTACTTAAGGAGACACACCTCCCACTTTTCCGAATTACCTATATCTTTTAACCTGAAAATGATTCATACTCGACTCTTTGGACTGCTACTCGTCATGCTTCTGGCATTGCCGATGGCAGGAAAGGAAAAATCAGACGACCATCGCTATAAAGTGGCCGCCTGCGATTGGATGATGCTTAAACGTCAGAAACTGGGAGAGTTTCAACTTTCCAAAGATCTCGGGGCGGATGGTGTCGAGATGGACATCGGTGGCCTCGGTGCCCGCGACACTTTCGACAACAAGCTCCACCAGCCTCATTTCCGCGTGCTCTTCCGCCACACTGCCGACAGTCTCGGCGTAGAAGTGCCTTCTATCGCGATGTCAGGATTTTTCGGACAGTCGTTCATCGAAAAACCCACCTATGCAACACTCATCGACGACTGCCTGTCGACAATGGATGCCATGAATTCGCGCGTAGCCTTCCTTCCGTTAGGCGGCATTAAGGAAGACTGGACCGTCAAGGGGGATGCCCGAGACAAACTTGTGAGCCGTCTGCACGAATCGGGACAGAAAGCGGACGCTCAGGGAAAAGTGAT
>CAMWGM010000222.1 GCA_947173755.1 uncultured Muribaculaceae bacterium | reverse complement strand
GTCGCGCAAGAGGCAAGTATCAGAAGTATAAAAACTGTGATAGAGGAGGATGAGCGTATCGTGCAGGTGAGAGAACGTGTGAGAAAAGCCGCCGAGTCGCAACTTGGCAACGGAGTAATCGACGCGACGGCTCTTCTGACAAAAATCGCTGACGAAAATGCCGCCCGACTTACCTCCCGACTCCACCAAATCCAATTAATCCAAGAAATTTATAAACTCAAATACATTCTCAATCAATGAAACGGTGTTTCCGGCTATCACTTCTGGTTTTAGTTCTCTCTTCATGTCATTCGCAAACTGACTATGACGCTACAGGCATCTTCGAAGCAACAACCGTAACTGTATCGGCTGAAACCGCGGGCAAAATACTTTCGTTCCCGGCTGTTGAGGGAGACAGTGTCAGGGAAGGCGAGACAATAGCAACGATAGATACCGTGATGCTTGTGCTCCAGCAGAACCAACTTATGAGTCAACGCCGTGCCACTGAGTCATCGTCGCCGGACGTGGCTGCTCAGGCAGCAGCCCTCCGTCAGCAGATAGCCCATCAGCAAGGGGAGTGTGAGCGTTTCGGACGTCTGCTGGCAGACGGCGCTACCACTCAAAAGCAGTATGACGATGCACGTGCTCACCTGAAGGTGTTGAACGGACAACTTTCCGCTCTGATTTCTACACTTGACAAAAACCGAACATCCATAAGCGACAATGCAGTGGCTCTGGAGTATCAGATCGGGCTGATCGATGAGCAGATAGCGAAAAGCAAGATTGTCTCACCTCTGACAGGCACTATGCTCGAAAAATATGCTGAAACAGGAGAGTATGCTGTTACCGGTCGGCCGCTCTGTAAACTTGCCGACCTAAACAAAATCTATCTTCGCGCTTATTTCACGGCCTTACAACTCGCGCGCATCAAACTCGGACAGAAGGTGACAGTGATAGCCGATTTCGGTGGAGACGAACAGTTTGAATATCCCGGCACGGTAGCCTGGATCGCTCAGGAAAGTGAATTTACGCCAAAATCCATTCAGACACGGGATACACGTGCAAATCTGGTCTATGCAGTGAAAATCAGAGTGATGAATGACGGGCGCCTGAAACTGGGACAATATGGCGAAGTGAAATTATGAGTTATCCTATCGAAACATATGGATTATCGAAGAAATTCGGTTCGCTGACCGCTTTAGACAACGTCGCTATCCGAGTTGAAAGGGGAGAACTCTACGGCCTGATCGGTCCCGACGGAGCAGGGAAGAGTACACTTTATAAAATACTTGCAACCCTGCTTAGTCAGGATGCCGGGAGAGCAGTGTTGGCCGGACTCGACACAATGACAGATTTTAAGGAGATCAGAAGACGCATAGGTTATATGCCCCAAAGATTTTCACTTTATCAGGATCTGACGGTAAGAGAGAATCTTGAGTTTTTTGCATCGCTCTTCGGTGTATCGTCCGAAGCGAATTTCGACCTGGTCGCGCCGATATATAATCAGTTGAGTCGCTTCCCCGATCGTCGGGCCGGAGCGCTTTCTGGAGGAATGAAGCAGAAACTTGCACTCAGTTGCGCGCTGATCCACCGTCCCGAGATACTTTTGCTTGACGAACCTACCACGGGTGTAGATGCCGTTTCACGCAGCGAGTTCTGGGATATGCTTCACGGCTTAAGAGAAAAAGGTATAACCATAATGGTCTCCACATCTTATATGGAAGAGGCTGCCCGTTGTGACCGGATTTCAATGATCGATAAAGGAAAGATACTTGATACTGACACTCCGAAGAATCTTGTCAAAAAGGTAGGCGATAACCTTTATAATGCAGTCGCAAAAGATATGTTCCGATTGCTCACATCGCTCAGGAAAATGCCGGAGGTGGAAGATTGCTATACATTCGGTGCTACCCTGCATGTGGTCGGGCGAAATGATTTTGACCCTCGGCAGACGGCCGAAAGACTCATTGAAGAGGGAATATATGATGCAAAAATTTATCCCGCGCAGGGGGACATTGAAGACCTTTTCATAAAACTTACCCGCAATGGAGAAGAATAGAAAAGTAATATCAGTCGACGGGCTGACCAAGCGATTCGGGTCGTTTACGGCCGTCGATCATATCTCGTTCGACGTGTATAGCGGAGAGATATTCGGATTCCTCGGAGCGAATGGTGCAGGAAAGACAACTGCCATGAGAATGCTGTGCGGCTTGAGTCGTCCTACTTCAGGCGATGGAAGTGTGGCGGGATGTGACATCAGCACCCAATCCGAGCAGATCAAGAAGCGCATAGGCTATATGAGCCAGAAATTCTCGCTATACGAGGCACTCACTGTCGAAGAAAATCTGAGACTTTTCGCCACCATATACGGAATGTCGCGATCATCATTCAAGAAAGTATCAGGAGAGATGTATCGCGATCTCGATATGCTCTCGTTGCGACGCTCCAGGGTCGGGGATCTTCCATTGGGATGGAAACAGAAACTTGCATTCGCAGCAGCCACAATCCATCGGCCCGAAATAGTGTTTCTCGACGAACCTACCGGAGGGGTGGATCCTGTTACCCGAAGGAAATTCTGGGAACTCATCTATCGGGCGCCCTCGGACGGTATGACAGTCTTCGTGACAACTCATTATCTTGATGAGGCAGAGTATTGCAGCCGTGTTTCGATTATGGTTGACGGCCGTATCAGCGCGCTCGACACCCCGGAGGCTCTAAAAAGAAAATTTAACGTTACGACTATGGACGAAGTGTTCAGGATAGTCGCCGGCAACGCATCGAGAGGGGAGTGAGTATATGCGTATTTTCAGTTCGCTTGTAAGAAAAGAGACACTTCAGATCGTGCGCGACCGTCGTACGATGCTGATCACAGTCTTCATGCCTGTAGTTCTTCTCCTGCTTTTCGGCTTTGCAATATCGACCGAGGTCAATAGTGTGAGGATTGCAACTGTCGTGGGACACCACACCGAACAGACGAGGGAGATCATCGAACGGATCACTGTCAACGACTATTTCTCCTTTATCGGCCAGACGTCTGAAGAGGAATCCGAATATCTTCTGAAGACCGGCAATGCGGATGCAATATTGTTCATGAACGACGATCAGGGCGTACTCAAGGCTCAAGCGGTTGTGGACGCATCAAATACCTCTTCAGCCCAGGCCATCGTGGGATATGTCGAGGGAGTACTTGAGTCAGGCCAAAATAGGGCGACACCTGTCCTTCTCTACACTCTTTATAACCCTCAGTTCAGGAGTTCCTATAACATCGTGCCCGGAAGTCTTGGAATGATTTTCATATTGATATGTTCTATCATGACTTCCGTATCAATTGT
>CAMWGM010000221.1 GCA_947173755.1 uncultured Muribaculaceae bacterium | reverse complement strand
ACTGAGGCGTGGGCGAATTTTTCGCCCGACGGAAGAGTCTTGATCTCGCTCATATTTCTATTGTTTAAAATTATTATTAACTTTGCATTGGAAAGTGACTTCGTAATCTATAACGCAAAGTTACACCTAATGTTCGAGATATGCAAGACATTACAAAGATGTAAGTCACTTACTTTCAGGTAACTGTTTTTGACAATGAAGAAGTTAACTTCGCAGGAAAATTTGGAGAAATATCAAAATATCGCTGAATGTCCGGTGAGGAATGTGATAGCCCGCTTTTCAGGTAAGTGGAGCATCCTCATTTTATGCGTACTGGACGAGAACGATGTAGCGCGGTTTAAAACCTTGAGTAATGCTATACCTGACATTTCGCCGAAAGTTTTGACGGATACTCTCAAAGGACTTGAACATGATGGACTGATCTCCCGACGATTGTACGCCGAGATCCCTCCACGCGTTGAATATTCTCTGACGGAAATGGGGCGTAGTCTGATGCCCCACATTAAAGCCCTCATCGGCTGGGCACTCGACAATTATTCATCCTTTCCAAAGAAATAGCCCATGCCCGTTTGGAATCCGTGGCACGGTTGCCATAAATACAGTGAAGGCTGTCGGAATTGTTATGTCTTCCGTGAGGATGCCGCGCGGGGCACGACTGTTCCGACCACTGAAGTCAGAAAGACATCGATGTTTCGGCTCCCCTTGAGACGCGACAGGCATAAACGACTGAAGTTTCCTCCAGGCACCCTTTTTTGGTTATGCTACACTTCCGATCTACTCATCGAAGAGGCCGACGGATGGCGTCATGAGATATGGGATATCATCCGTGAGAGAAAAGATTGCCATTTCGTGTTTTTCACCAAACGCATCGAGCGCCTCAGTGATTGTTTACCCCCCGACTGGGGAGATGGGTGGGATAATGTTACCGTCGGTCTTTCTGTGGAGAACCGGTCGCGTGCCAACTACAGGCTGCCGATATTCCTTTCTGTTCCCCTTAAGCACCGATACATCGTTGTCGCGCCCATGCTGGAGAAAATCGATCTTAAGCGATGGTTGGAACCTTCGTTGATTGAAGAAGTGACAGCGGGGGGAGAGTCTGGGAGATACGCGAGGCCTCTTCGGTTCGACTGGATACTCGATCTACGTTCGCAATGTGTGGAATCCGGTATTCCCTTCACCTTTCATCAGACGGGGACATATCTTATTGTAGACGGGAAACAATATCATATCCCGCGTGAACACCAGCATGATCAGGCCCGTCGCGCCGATGTCAACTTTATCCCTCACTGACCATAGCGGCCGGTGGCGTTGAGATATTGAGCTTCGGAGAGTCTGAAGACTCCGTAGGCTGCGATATAATCATTCTGCGCCTGACGGTAAAGGGTCTGGGCATCGAGAAGATCGGTGATCGTGCTCATGCCTGCTTCGAAATAGGCTTTATTAAGACGCAAATTTTCTTTGCTTTGGGAGATCGCTTCGACAGCGATCTCCATTTTGCGATATGCTGCCGTAAGGTCGTCCCATTTGTCAGCCATCTCAATCTCAAGTTTCTGACTGAGATTATCAAGTTCGGTGCGTGCGTTAGCCAATTCCAACGATTTTCGTTTTATGGCATGTGAACCTCCCCACCAACCGGAAATAGGCACTGAAACAGTCACCATCACACCTCCGAAGTTGTGGTTCTGATCGAAAATGTCATGATAGAACCAGCCGGCTCCCACACCAACTTGAGGGAGATAGTTTCCGGTCTCCATCTTCTTCTCAAGTGTTTTCGCCTCTACATTTTTCACAAGCAGCCTATGATCGGCTGTATGTCCTAACGCTTCGGAAGACGCCATGTGGAGCGATCCGGGAAAAGCGGGCAGTGCCTCAGGGACAGCCTCGTCAATATCCGCTTTTGCGTCTGCCCCTAAACCCATTTGCTGCGCAAGGAGCCTTTTCATGAGTTCGATTCCATTGTCGAGATCCACGAGATCAGACTTATAAATGTTTCGTTTGAGATCGACTTTAAGCAGGTCATTGCGTGTGACGAGTCCGGCATCGACGGCCGCCTTAACCTGAAGGGAAAGGGAGTCAAGAACCGTGATAGCACTCTCGACCGTCTGCTTTTCAGCCTTAAGAGTGAGCAGTTGCCAGTAGATTGCTTCGGTTTGAAGTTGCACGTTCTCCCTGCTTTGCTCTTTACGGATGCGGGCAGCCTCCTCGCCGATTTTCGCGAGTTTATTTCCGTTGACAATTCGGCCACCCGCAAACACAGGTTGCAACGCCCATACTCCGGCAGTTTTTCCTTTATTTATTATGCCGAGCGAGAAAAGATCGAGCACATCATACTCGATCACGTTGTGATGCGTCTTGAATGCTGAGGCTCCTGCCATTATTTCGGGAAAATATTTGGTGAAAGCCTCCTTTCGCTGTTCCGAAGCGGCCTGAAGATTATTGTCGGCCATCCGGATTTCCGCGTTGTTTTCCAGTGCCATAGTCTTACATTGCTCGAGTGTATACACGGGAACTTCCGGATTCTGACCTTTCACAGAAATTGCGGTCGAGTTTAGAAAAGCGACACCTACTATAATAAGTTTTACAAATTTCATAATGTCTTTGATTTAGGAGAAGATGCTTTACATGAGATGCGTCTCAAGCGGCTCGGGAAGAGGTTTATCAGCACCTTTCTGATGCGATTTCATTATGCTGTATGCAACCGGGATGACGGTGAGAATGAAGATCATCGTGATCGGGGTGCCCCAGAAAATCACTACACCCATCGGTTTCCACAACGCACTGCTGCCCGTGACCATCGGGAGAACGCCCATCGTCGCGGCTGCCGACGTGAGGAATATCGGCCGCATTCGACGTTTGGATGCATTGAGCACTGCATCGTGAACAGTCTGGCCCTGATTGCGAAGTTCCTCAGCGTAATCGAGAAGGACTATTGCATTTCTCACCAGAATTCCCATCAGCGACACGATGCCGAGCACACAGGTGAGCGAAAGCGCCGTGTCCTGAACTATCAGGCCGAAAGCTGCCCCGGGAATGCACAGTAGAAGCGAGAAGAGCAGCAGAGCAGAGGTGTCGGCCTGCGCGTAATGGAACAGAAGAATGAAGAAGATGATTGCCACGGCCATCGCCAGACCTGAAAGGATCTCGGGCAATGTATCCATAGTGTTCTCCCATTCACCGCCGCGTTCAATGGTCACTCCGGCGGGAACATCCAATCGACCGATGCTGTCCATGAGCACCTCTGTCCGGTCAATAACATTAATGTTACGCTGCACTTCGGCTATCACCGAAACTGTCGGGATGCCGTTGTAATGGGTCAGCATCCCGGGATGCCACTCGGGCACGACGGTCGAAATCTGGCGGAGCGGCACTGTGCC
>CAMWGM010000220.1 GCA_947173755.1 uncultured Muribaculaceae bacterium | reverse complement strand
CGCCGCCGCAGCCGGGTTACATTAACTCGACATCACGCAACATTCGCACACGGGTCATATCACGCGACTCAACCGCATAGAGGAGGAGCAGTCGGTGAGACTCGATGGCTTCACGATACGCAATCTTGAACTGACAACGCCGATGAATCCCGACGGGAAGAGTCTGCTCAGCGTGCTCGACCGGACGGTGTCGCCGATGGGAGCCCGCATGCTTCACCGCCGTCTTCTGTTTCCGTTGAAAGATGTGGCTGAAATCAACAAGCGACTCGACATAGTGGAGTGGCTGTTTAAAGCGCCCGATGCACGGGAAGAACTGCGTGAATTGCTCGAGCAGATAGGTGATCTCGAACGACTGACGGGAAAAGTGGCAGCCCTGAGGGTGACTCCGCGCGAAGTGGTGCAGATGAAGAATGCGCTACGCCTCATAGGGCCGATCAGGGAAATATGTCTGAACTCGGGCGAGCCGGCCCTCACCGCAATCGGCGAGCAGCTCAATGCGTGCGAGACAATAGCGGCAGAGATCGAACGGCAGTTGCGTGAGGATGCGCCATCGCAGATAGGCAAGTGCGACGTGATCCGTCAGGGGGTCGACCCGGAACTCGACGAACTCAGGAATATTTCGCATTCGGGCAAGGGATATCTGGCCTCACTGCAACAGCGGGAGATAGAGCGGACAGGAATCAGTTCGCTCAAGGTGGGATATAACAATGTGTTCGGTTATTATATAGAGGTGACGAATACCCATCGCGACAAGGTGCCGCAGGAGTGGGTGAGAAAGCAGACGCTGGTCAATGCCGAGCGTTACATCACGGCAGAACTGAAAACTTATGAGGAGAAAATTCTCGGCGCAGAGGAAAAGATCCAGATAATCGAGGGCGCGATTTTCAGCCGGCTCGTCAATCAGTTGAGCGGTTATATCCCCGCGATATTGGTTGACGCAAGACTCGTGGCTGAACTCGACGTGCATGTGTCGCTGACACGCGTCGCGCTTGAAAACCGTTATAACCGTCCGGAGGTGAACGACGGACTCAGAATCTCGCTGAGAGAGTCGCGTCACCCGGTGATAGAGCGTCAACTTCCCCCGGGCGAGCCATACATCTCAAACAGTGTGACGCTTGACAACGATGAGACGCAGGTGCTCATGATCACCGGCCCGAATATGTCGGGTAAATCGGCACTTCTGCGTCAGGTGGCGCTCAACGTGCTGATGGCACAGATCGGCTCGTTTGTGGCTGCCGAATCGGCCACGATCGGAGTGGTTGACAAGATATTCACGCGTGTAGGTGCGAGCGACAATATCTCGCTCGGCGAATCGACCTTCATGGTGGAGATGAACGAGGCCGCATCGATACTCAACAATATGTCGGAGCGTTCGCTGATACTTTTCGATGAGCTCGGTCGCGGCACGTCGACTTATGACGGCATCTCGATAGCATGGGCGATCGTGGAGTATCTCCATGAGCATGGCAACCGGCATCCGAAAACGCTTTTCGCCACCCATTATCATGAACTCAACGAGATGGAGGGCATTTACGACCGGGTGGTCAATTATAACGTCTCTGTTAAGGAGATCGACGGTAAGGTTGTCTTTCTGCGCAAGCTGGCGCGCGGCGGAAGCGAACACAGTTTCGGTATCCATGTGGCGAAACTGGCCGGAATGCCGAAGGAGATTGTCATGCGCGCCGACGAGGTGCTCCGCCGTCTCGAGAAGGCTAATCGCCAGGAAGTTTCTACCACTTCGTCGACGTTGAGTAATATCGACAAGACCGAGGGGATGCAGATGTCATTCTTCCAACTCGACGATCCATTGCTGTGCCAACTGAGAGACGAGATACTCGATCTCGATATCAACAATCTCACGCCGATGGCGGCGCTCAACAAACTTCATGATATCCGCAGCCTGCTGACTGGAAAGTAAAGGCAATACATAATTCAAAGTGCATAATAAAACCTCCGTTTCTTCCCTGAAAGAAGCGGAGGTTTGTGTTATTATCTCGGTCTGCGACCGCCGGGACCACCAGGACCGCCGGGACCGTGGTGCATGTCGTCACCTCCTGCAACCGTAGGAGTATTTCCTTTACCGAAGGAGTTGAATTTGTAGGAGAGCGTTACCATGAAGTAGCGCGAAAGCGAGTTATACTCGATGTCGTCGATATAGTTTGCGGTGACTTGACGGCGGATGTTCTGAGTCTGGTTGAGGAGGTCGTAGACTTTAACGGCAAGCGTCAGCGCTTTGCTGCGGAGGAACTGTTGGGAGATGGTGGCATTCCACATGAGGGTCTTCGTGTCATAACCGGCTGCCATACCTGAAGTGGCGGTATAGTTGAGGTCAGTCTGGAGTGTGAGACCCCACGGAGTGTAATAACTTCCGTCGAAACGGCCGCCGTAGCGGTGAACGGTCAGATTGTTCTGTCGGGTGAGCGAGTTCGAAGTAAGCTGCAGGTTATACTGGGGGCGCAGTTCAAGTTCCCAGTGATCGGGACGGAAGGTGATGCCCGGACTCTCGAAGATATTGAAAGTCATGGAATTGTTGCGCACTCCGTTGGAGAAACCTACGGCACGGTTGGCATTGCCGAAGATATGGTTTGAGAACGACCATGTCTTGTTGCGGAACGGCATCGAGACCATGTTCATCAGCCGGGCGTTCCAGACACCGTTGACGTTGGTGTAGGTAGTGGTGCGGACTGCAGTGGCCGGATCGACGGTTGTCTTCGACACGATAGCGTTCTGCGTGTATTGAGCGAAGAACATAAGCATCACCGAACGCTGGCTCTCGGTATTATAGTCCTGGAAGCGGAGTTGCAGATTGTGGTTGAACGAGGGGTCGAGGTTAGGATTACCCTGCTTGATGTTCATGGGGTCGGAGATATCGGCCACGGGTTGCAACTGCGTCATCGAAGGCTGCGACGAGCGTCCGCGGTAGAATGCCTGCAGCGAGCGCTGCTTGCTCAGTTTGAGACGGGTGCGAAGGTAAGGGGCATAGTTCCAAACCCATCTTGTCGGAATGTTTTTGTCGGAATTGATCAGATTAACCGACTTTGACATCTGGGGCACAAACTGCAGACCACCCTCGAAGTTGAAAATCTTGCCGGATTTCTTGTAGCCGATCTGGATGTTCTGGTTAAAAGCATCATTGCGGAACGAGTTGGAATAGTCGGGATCGGGATCAAGTCCGGGAGGAGGGAGAATCTCGCTGTCGTAACCCTCAGGGAGATTGTAGGTGAGTTTGTCGGCATTGTTCCAGCGGTAATTCATACGGTAGGCGAACACGAGGGCATTTCCGTTTTCGGGATCTCCGAGAGGTTCCGTCCAGGTCAGTCGTGCGTGGACACGGTTGCTCCATGTGTGATTGGTTGAGTATTGGTCAAGCATGATATCCTC
>CAMWGM010000219.1 GCA_947173755.1 uncultured Muribaculaceae bacterium | reverse complement strand
GCTCTGACCCGTCATCTGGTCTACACCTGCCCAGTCATAGAGATAGAACTCATAAACCGAACTACCCTCGGAGAGGATACGCGAGCCGTTGATCTGATTCTTATGCTCGGGGAGTTTGAGCACTTTGTTTTTCATGATTGTAGCATCCAGCGAGAGGCTCCATACGAATTCCGGAGTGCGGATCAGATCGCCGTTGAAAGCAAGTTCCCAACCGATGTTCTGCATGTGTCCGATATTGGTGGTCACTGACGGGTTGGGGCCCTGATTGCCGAGAGTACCTACTGATGAAGGAAGCGTCATGTTGAAGATAAGATCGGCATTCTGCTTGTTGAAGTAGCCTACGGAGAATCCGAAGCGCTCATTCCAGAGTGAACCTTCAAGAGCGATATCGAATGTCTTGGTGGCCTCCCATTTCAGATTGTCTGATGCAATCTGCACAGGTGAGATATTGAAAATGAGGCTCTGGTCCTTGGGGTTATAGAGCGGCATATTGTCGCCATAGATGCTCCAGTAAGAGTATGCTGATGCAGAGAAGCAGTTTCCTACCGAACCGTAAGCGGCACGAAGTTTCAAATAGTCGAGCCAGAGGAGATCCTGCATGAATTTCTCCTTAGAGATAACCCAACTTGCACCGACACTCCAGAATGTACCCCAACGGTTGTTCTTGGCAAAGCGTGAAGTGCCGTCGCGACGGATTGAAACTTCACCGAAGTATTTCTGATTGTAGTTATAGCGACCACGACCGAGATATGATTCATCGTGAGTCTCACCGATCGAACCGGTAGCGGTGGCGGGAGTCACGAAGTTCCACAAGTTGTAGATGTCGGGGAACTGCTGATCGATCGAGCGTGCCATATTCATTTCCTCGCTGTAGGAGGTATTCTCGTGGTGGAGAAGAACGTCAACGTGGTGCAGACCGTAGTCATGACCCCAGTTGAGTTCCTGGAGGAAAGTGTGTGAGTTATATTCGGCGGATTGGTAGGTGAACGCACCGTTGGTAGCAAGACCTGAACCCATCTTGTTGTTCATATAACTGTAGTTGTTGGTCTTGTCGCGGTGGATTGTGCCGCGTACTGTAACCTCGAAGTCATAGGGAAGCACTGCTGTGCCGTAGATTGATCCGTCTACTACAGTAGCTTTGTTGCTCGCCTTGTCCGCACGTGAAGTGTAACCGATATTGGTGTTTTCGAGATAACCTGTCTGGTTCCAGATGGGCTGACCGAACTCATCATACATAATGCTGCCGTCTTCGTTGTGGCGGTAGTACGGGAACACCGGTGCCATCGACATGGTGTTGAAGATGTTGTTGACCGAACCGGCAACGATGTCCTGGAACGACTGGTTCTGCTGCACTGCAGAGAGGTTCACACCCATCTTCAGGTATGTGGTGGGGTTATAGTTGGCATTCAGACGTCCGTTGAAACGCTCGAAGTCTGTCTGCACTGTGTAACCGTGCTCTTTCAGATAGCCCACTGATGCGAAGATATTGAACTTGTCAGTAGCGCCTGCTGCGTTGACGTTGTATTCCTGGCGATAACCAGACTTGACGCTTACAGTGTCCCACCAGTCAAGGTCGGTATAGCCTGCGAGGGGCTGACCGCCGATGAATGTACCGTTTGCATCGTAAAGGTCGCCGTTCGGCACTCCGAAGATGTTGGTCTTGGAGTATGCATCTACAAAGTTGTTGCGGTAATATGCTATAGCGTCTCCGCGGGAAGCGAAGGTGGGGGCGGTGGTGCCGTCACTCCAGAGGCCTCCGTTCACCATGCCGTTGAATGCAACCTGCATCCAGTCGGCTGCGCCGAGACGATCGTATGAGGGGATACCGCGGGTGTACATACCCTGACGGATCTGTGCGGTGACGTCGACCTTACCTACGTTCTTGGCACGCTTCGTGGTGATAAGGATCACACCGTTGGCACCCTTGTTACCGTAAAGGGCTGCCGATGCGGCGTCCTTAAGCACTGACATCGATTCAATATCGGCAGGGTTAAGGTCGGAGGGCGATCCGTTGTAGGGAACGCCGTCTACCACGTAGAGGGGAGCATTGCTACCATTGATAGAGTTGAAACCGCGGATTCGGATATCGGGTGATGAACCGGGTGTGCCAACTGAGTTGTTTACCTGCACACCGGGAGCGTTACCTTCAAGAGCGGCTGTAACTGATGTCACGGGACGCTCTTCAATCTCCTTGGCTCCTACTACTGCCACTGAACCGGTAAGTGATTCCTTGGTTGCTGTACCGAATGCCACTACCACAACGTCATCGAGCGAGGTGGCTGATGAGTCGAGATAGATTGCCATTTCGCCGGAGTGCAGATCCACTGTCTTGGACTGGTAACCGACGTAGGATACAGTGGCCTTTGTTACTTTGGCCGGAACGGTGATGGTAAAGTTGCCATCGATATCGGCGGCGGTGCCCTGACCTCCTCCGATAGGCATGATTGTCGCACCGATCAACGGCTCGTTGTTAGCCGCGTCAAGGATGGTGCCGTGATACGTATGCGTCTGAGCATAAAGCCCTATCGCTGTGAGCATCACGCTAATCATGAGCAAAAACAATTTTCTCATACTTGATGTGTTTATGACTTGTTAAATTATTGTTCGGTTAGTTTTTGGTCGATTTGGTAAGTTATCTAACTTATAGTCATCGATCATGGCATTAGGTTTAGTTGGCTTTTTCGGCAGTTTCTCCGCGCCCCGCGCCTCCCTCGCAGATAGGCCTCAGGGCTGCTTAAAACTTTTATTAACGCAAATTTAATATTTTTTTTAATTTTCCAACACCTTACTCCCTTTTTTTTTTGATTTTAACACTCTTTTTTCCCTATTTTCGTTTTTTCTCTCTGATTCCACCCCTCTTTTACCATCTATTCGATCCCATTTTCAGATGTGCGGGAATAGCATTTTTTCCTTTTTTCCCTTCTGCCCCTCCCGGATATGATTAAAGGATGTATGATTTATTCCTCACACATCCTTTACATCTTAAATACTCAGGATTGATCATCGGGCGATGATAATTTCGATTTCACCTTGTCCCATATATGGAAACCCCGGATTCTTATCACGGAATTTCTTGATGGTATGCGCCAGCGAGGCGGCATCCGCTCCTTCTTCGATGATCACGATATACTCTTCGCCGCTTCTCACCATCCTTGCGTTCTTAAATCCGTCTGCCACAAGATCCGCAGCCAGTGAGCGGGCGTTGCTCGCCATCTTCATCGTGGCTACGGATGCAACCACTCCTCTCACATTATCTTCACGGTGGAAATTCGCGGATTTCGACTTCACGCTCAGTTGAGCATCACTCGCCGGATCGGAGATCGTAATCATCTTCGCGTCTGAATCCTCCACATCCTGCAGAGCCGTCTTGTCCACTCCGAGGTCTGC
>CAMWGM010000218.1 GCA_947173755.1 uncultured Muribaculaceae bacterium | reverse complement strand
CCTTATAATATATTCCTTTGTCAATTGGAAGAACTCCCGTCTCAAGGCACTTCTGCTGAAGCCACTGGCGGTTTCGGTCGATATATTCCTGCTTTGGCATTTCTTACATCAGTATTTTATGGCAAAATTACCAAATATCTCCTTAGAAAGCAAACCATTTCCGAGATATGATTTTTTGATGATAAATTTTCGAACGGTCAGTGGGAGACTCATGTAAGGATAATGATCGGAAAAAGTTATATTGAAGTTTCTTTTACATGTGAAAATCGTCAAGAAAGATTTAACAGTTTTTTGCAAACAAAATCCTTCCAAGGATGTTTTATTATCGAAAGCATGATTTAAACAGCAGTTGCTGAGAAAATCAATGCTAATCGCTAACAATTAAAAACTAATTATCAAACTCTTCTTCCGACGCTCTCTAGCGCTCAAAAATTCTTCCTGATTTATCTGCACTGATCGCCGCGAAGACTTTAAAACAAAATCATCAATTATTATGAACACTGCACCTCTTCAAGGCATCAAGGTGATCGACTTCACCGAAGTGCAATCCGGTCCTTCCTGTACTCAAATGCTCGCATGGCTTGGCGCCGACGTTATCAAGATCGAGCGTCCCGGCGTAGGCGATGCGACACGTAAAGAACTTCAGTGGAATCCCAACCTTCCCTCCTATTATTATCTCCAACTCAACTCCGACAAGAAGTCGCTGACTCTCGATGCCAAGACCCCCGACGGTAAGGCTATCCTTACCAAACTGCTCGAGACCGCCGATATTTTTGTCGAAAACTTGCATCCCGGTGCAATGGACAAACTCGGTTTCTCCTGGGAGGAAGTCCACAAGATCAATCCTAAGTGTATCTACGGAACCATCAAAGGTTTCCCCGTATCTTCAAAATATGCTAACCTCAAGGCTTACGAGCCTATCGCACAGGTGACTGCAGCCGCTGCTTCGACCACCGGCTGGTATGAAGGCGAATATGATATTCCTACTCAGAGCGGTGCCGCCCTCGGTGACTCAAATACCGGTATGCACCTCCTCATCGGTCTTCTCGCCGCTCTTCAGCAGCGTAACAAGACAGGCGAAGGTGTCTACGTCTATCAGTCGATGCACAACGCATGTCTTAACCTCTGCCGTATCAAGACCCGTGACCAGCTCACCCTTGATAAGATCGGCTATCTTACCCAGTTCCCCCAGTATCCTAACGGTAAGTTCGGCGACTGCGTTCCCCGTTCAGGAAACATCGAGGGTGGTGGTGTCCTCGGCTGGACTTACAAATGTAAACCCGCCGGCGATCTTGACTCGGCCATCGACGCCAACAACTATGTTTACATCATCCTTCAGCGTGGTGAGAAGGAATTCGAACTCGCTTGCAAGGGCTTAGGTTTCGAAGATTGGCTGACTAATCCTGATTTCAACACCGCAGACGCACGTGACAAGCACAAACAGGAGATCTATCAGCGCATCGGTGCATGGACCGCTGACAAGACCAAGTTTGAAGTCACCGAGATCCTCTCGAAGTATGGTGTGCCTGTAGGCCCCGTGCTCTCGACCAAGGAAATGATGTCTGACGAAAGCCTCTATGACGGCAACACCCTCGTCCGCATCAATCAGGGTGGTGAGATCGGTGAATTCGTAACCGTCGGTTGCCCGTTCACTATGAGCAACTATCAGCCTACCTACGGTCCCGCTCCTAAACTGGGCGAGAATACCGATGAGGTCCTCAAGGCTTACGGTTACACCGACGAACAGATCCAGGAATTTGCCAAGAACGGTACTACCGAACCTGTCGACGGAAAAATGTAATAAATGATTTCAGGTCCCTGCGGGTGTGGTGACCCGCACCATTCCCGCAGGGATCTCATATTTCAAGACTCAACGTTAAAATTTTAAAGATATTTTCATGGCTACAACAACAACCACAACAATTAAAAACGTCGACGAGAAGCCTCACTTCCCTGAGCAGGTGACCGGTATGTATATTCTCGCCCGTGCTCTCAAAAATATAGGCATTAAAAATGTATATGGTCTCGTAGGTATTCCTATCACTGAGGCCGGATATGAAATTCAAGGACAAGGTATTAGATTCGTAGGTTTCCGTCACGAGCAGCAGGCCGGTATGGCAGCCGCAACAGAAGGATTCCTCACCCGTACACCCGGTGTCCTCATGACTGTATCGTCGCTCGGCATGATGAACGGTCTGACCGCTCTTGCCAACGCAACCGTAAACTGCTATCCTATGATTCAGATCTCGGGTTCGACAGATCCTACGATGGTCGATATGAACATGGGTACATATGAGCAACTTGACCAGTTCAATGCAGCCAAGCCTTATGTTAAGGCCGCTTTCCGGTGCAGCAAAGCGGAAGATATACCCTCCGCTGTCAACCGTGCTTATCGCGCCGCTATCACCGGTCGCCCCGGTGGTGTATATATCGACATGACTACTCCTGCTCTCGGTCAGGTAATGAATGCCGCCGATGCAGAAAAACTTTTCTACGAACCTGTTGATCTTTATTCGCCCGTTGCTCCTAATCAGGCAAGTGTGGATCGCGCAGTTGAAATGCTTGCTTCGGCCAAGCGTCCCGCTATCCTTCTCGGCAAAGGTGCAGCCTATGCTCAGGCTGAGGACCGAATCAAGGAACTCGTCGAGAAATATCAGATTCCTTACCTCCCAATGTCGATGGCAAAGGGCGTGATGCCCGACGATGGTCCTCTCAGCGCGCTTTCTTGCCGCTCGACCATTATGGAACAGGCTGACGTCGTGATGGTGATCGGTGCCCGAATCAACTGGATGCTCTCATTCGGTAAGGGCAAGTGGAATCCTT
Organism: uncultured Muribaculaceae bacterium; assembly: GCA_947173755.1. Taxonomy (GTDB): domain Bacteria; phylum Bacteroidota; class Bacteroidia; order Bacteroidales; family Muribaculaceae; genus Duncaniella. Next base: position 617 of record CAMWGM010000218.1, on the reverse strand, counting down.
CGACCAAGTTCATTCAGCTGGATGTCGAACCTCAGGAGATCGACCGCAACGTTCCTATCGCCGCCCCTGTAGTGGGTGATATGAATCTATCGCTCGATGCAATCCTTGCCGGTCTCAACGGCAAGAAGATGTCTACCGACGCTAACTGGATTCCCTCACTTCAGGCAGAGACCAAGGAGAAGAACGCTAAGTTTGAGACCCGTCTGGCTGACGCTGCCAAACTTTCCCCGATGAACCACTGGAGCGCCCTCTCTGCCATCAAGCCTATCCTTGCCAAAAATCCTGATGTGATTCTCGTCAACGAAGGTGCAAATACTCTCGACGACACCCGCGATACCATCAGCATGGAACTTCCCCGCCATCGTGTCGACTGTGCTTCTTGGTCGATCATGGGCATGGGCATGGGTTCGGCAATCGGAGCAGCCGTTGCAACCGGAAAATCAGTTGTAGCCATCGAAGGTGACTCGGCATTCGGATTCTCCGGAATGGACTTCTCTACCATCTGCCGTTTCAAACTCCCTGTCACAGTAGTGATTTTCAACAACGGCGGTATCTACAACGGTATCGGCAAACCTCTTGACAAGACCACCGATCCCGCTCCTACTACCCTCGATATC
>CAMWGM010000217.1 GCA_947173755.1 uncultured Muribaculaceae bacterium | reverse complement strand
GTATCATCATTCCCGATTCAGCAAAGGAAAAACCTCTCAAAGGCACCGTGAAGGCTGTTGGCACAGGCTCAAAAGATGAAGATATGGTGCTCAAGGAAGGCGACGAAGTGCTCTATGGCAAATATGCCGGCACCGAAGTCGAACTCGACGGAACCCGTTACCTCATCATGCGTCAGAGCGACGTGCTCGCCGTCATCGGTTAAGTTTTTCCATCATTCTCTCCCTCAATTTTGAATCAATTAAAAGAATAAGACTATGGCAAAAGATATTAAATTTGACATTAAGGCTCGTGAAGAACTTAAGAAAGGTGTCGACGCTCTTGCCGACGCCGTCAAAGTAACCCTCGGCCCCAAAGGCCGCAATGTGATCATCGAGAAGAAATTCGGCGCACCCCACATCACCAAGGATGGTGTCTCGGTGGCCCGTGAGGTCGAACTCGAGGATCCCTTCCAGAACATGGGTGCCCAGCTCGTCAAGGAAGTCGCTTCGAAGACAGGCGACGACGCAGGCGACGGCACCACCACCGCTACCGTGCTCGCCCAGGCCATCATCAATGTCGGTCTGAAGAACGTGGCAGCCGGTGCCAACCCCATGGACATCAAGCGCGGCATCGACCGTGCGGTTGCTGTCGTTGTAGACGGCATCAAGGCTCAGAGCGAGGAAGTGGGCGACGATTTCAAGAAGATCGAGGATGTTGCCCGCATCTCAGCCAATAACGACGAGGCTATCGGCGCCCTCATCGCCGAGGCTATGAAGAAGGTTAAGAAAGAGGGTGTCATCACCGTCGATGAGGCCAAGGGCACCGAGACTACCGTCGACATCGTCGAGGGTATGCAGTTCGACCGCGGCTACATCTCGCCTTACTTCGTCACCAACACCGAGAAGATGGAATGCGAGATGGAAAATCCCTTCATTCTTCTCTATGACAAGAAAATCTCCAACATCAAGGATATCCTCCCCGTGCTCGAGACCACCGCTCAGTCGGGTCGCGGTCTGCTCATCATCTCCGAGGATGTCGACCAGGAGGCTCTCGCAACCCTCGTTGTCAACCGTCTGCGCGGTTCTCTGAAGGTCTGCGCCGTCAAGGCTCCCGGCTTCGGCGACCGCCGCAAGGAAATGCTTGAGGATATCGCCGTGCTTACCGGCGGCACTGTAATCTCCGAAGAGAAAGGCATGCAGCTCACCTCGGCTACCCCCGACATGCTCGGTCGCGCCGAGAAGATCTCTGTCAACAAGGAGAACACCACCATCGTCAACGGCGCAGGTTCCAAGGAAGCCATCGCCGCACGTGTCGCCCAGATCAAGAATCAGATCGAAAACACCACTTCCGACTACGATCGTGAGAAACTCCACGAACGTCTCGCCAAACTCGCAGGCGGTGTAGCCGTGCTCCACATCGGTGCCCCCTCCGAAGTCGAGATGAAGGAGAAGAAAGACCGTGTCGACGACGCTCTCTCCGCCACCCGCGCCGCTATCGCCGAAGGCATCGTGCCCGGTGGAGGTGTGGCCTACATCCGTTGCGTCTCTCTGCTCGACGACCTCAAGGGTGCCAACGAGGATGAGACCACCGGTATCCACATCATCCGTCGCGCCATCGAGGAGCCCCTCCGTCAGATCGTGGCCAACGCCGGTCAGGAAGGTGCAGTAATCGTCCAGAAGGTCAAGGAAGGCACAGCCGACTATGGCTACAACGCACGCACCGACAAGTTTGAGAATCTTCTCTCTGCCGGTGTCATCGACCCTGCCAAGGTGACCCGCGTCGCTCTCGAAAACGCCGCTTCGATCGCCGGCATGTTCCTCACCACCGAATGTGTCATCGCCGAGAAGAAGGAAGAAAACCCTGCTCCCGCAATGCCTGCTCCCGGCATGGGAGGCATGGGCGGCATGATGTAATTTCACCCGCACTGTAATGCCGGCCACTGACTGGCCGACAATATAAGACCATATTTTCAATCACTTCCGGCCTTCGTCGGAAGTGATTTCTTTTTATGGCCTGCATGAGGACATGCGTTGTTCCGGAAGTCTGCTTATTCTGCAAATTTTCGAAAATTCACAGCTTTTCATTTACAAAATGATTGGTATTCGATATTTTTTTTGTATATTTGCCACACTTTTCCCTTCTCTCCCCGGGATAACCGTGAAAATACACTCATTTCAGAATGGAAAAAATTGACAATCTTGATCGAAAAATCCTCGATATAGTGATGCGCAACGCACGCATCGCCTCCAAAGATGTGGCACAGGAGTGCGGCGTCTCGCGAGCGGCAATCCATCAGCGCATCCAGCGCATGATCGACCTCAATGTCATCACCGGATCGGGTTACAACGTCGATCCCAAAGTGCTCGGCTACCGCACATGCACGTATATCGGCATCAATCTGGCCCGCGGAGCAATGTATCGCGAAGTGGTGCCCCAACTCGAGAAAATCCCTGAAGTGGCCGAATGTCATTTCACCACGGGCCCCTACACAATGCTCATCAAACTCTTCGCACGCGACAATGAACATCTCATGGATCTGCTCAACAACCGCATCCAGATGATTGACGGCGTAACCGGAACCGAGACCCTCATCTCGCTCGACAATGCCTTCACCCGCGTGCTGCCCGTCACCTACGAGGAGCAGTGATCGCCGCTTCCCTCCCGGGCTCTCTCCTCGAATCCTTTACCTTAAATCCTGAAAAAACACTCCACGTGATGAAACATATTTCGTCAGTGATTCTGGCTCTGTTATGCGCCATCAGTTTTTCGCTAAGCGCTGAGAACTACCCTTATCGTTCCGATGCCCTGTGGATCACCAAACCAAATCATGACAACTGGCTCTATGAAACCGGCGAACAGGCGACCGTAGACGTCGAGTTCCTTCTCTACGGACAACCCGTGCGTCAGGCCACGATCTCATATACACTCGGCGACGATATGCTCCCCGATGATACTTCCGGCACCGCCGAACTCGTCGATGGAAAAGCCACCATCCCTATGGGCACCATGACACGCCCCGGTTTTCGCGATCTGCGTCTCTCTCTGGAAAAGGATGGCCGCAAGTTCACCCATCACATCAAACTCGGCTTCTCACCCGAAAAACTCAAGCCCTATGTCGGATGTCCCGCCGATTTCGACTCTTTCTGGGCCAAAGCGCTCGAAGAAGACAGAAAGTTCCCCCTCAAATATTCGGTTGAGGATGCGCCGCGCTACACAACCGACCGTATGACCTGCCAACTGGTGCGTCTCGAACTTCCTGACGATAAATCCATGTATGGCTACCTTTTCATTCCGCGCGGCGAAGGTAAATTCCCCGCAGTGCTCTGCCCTCCCGGCGCAGGCGTCAAAACCATCAAGGAACCGCTGCGTCACCGTTATTATGGCGAAGGAGGAATGATACGTGCCGAAATCGAGATCCACGGTCTACACCCTGAATTGAGCGAGGAAGAATTTGCCGCCCTGCGAAAGGCC
>CAMWGM010000216.1 GCA_947173755.1 uncultured Muribaculaceae bacterium | reverse complement strand
ATACATGTCTGACCACTCATACTCCTCGCCTGCTGCAGCGTCGGCGAGATTGACTGTCGTGTCAGGCATTTCGTTACCGTGGAGAAGTTTGAACCAGATCTTGGCGTGAGCGTGCTCGTTGTCGGAAGTTTCCTTGAAGATAGCACCGATCTGCTCGTAGCCGTCTTTCTTGGCCTGCTTGGCGTAGAACGAATATTTAACGGTAGCCAGCGATTCGCCAGCAAGTGCGGTGCGGAGATTGGCCTCGGTCTGTGTGCCTTTAATATCTTTCATAAGTCTCGTTAATGTGTGAATTTAAATTTTGCTTTGACCGTAAAACAACCGCGACGCCTGAAAGGTTTTTGAAAATATCAGTTTTTTTGTAACTTTGTAAAAAATTCATTTCTCCATGATCGTCATAGGCATCGCAGGTGGAACCGGTTCAGGCAAGACCACCGTTGTCAACAAAATAATCAATTCGCTCCCCCCGGGCGAAGTGGCCGTGCTCCCGCAGGACTCCTATTATAAGGATTCAAGCCATATCCCGGTCAGCGAACGCTCGAAAATCAATTTTGACGAGCCGGCCGCCATCGAATGGTCGCTTCTGGTCGAACAGTTAAAGCAACTCAAGGAAGGCCACGCCGTAGAGATGCCGACCTATTCATATCTGACCTGCACACGCCAGCCGGAGACTATCCATGTCGAGCCCCGCGAAGTGGTGATAGTCGAAGGCATCCTGGTGCTCACCGACCCCAAACTCCGCTCGATGATGGATGTCAAGGTTTTTGTCGACGCCGAACCTGACGAACGTCTCATCCGTGTCATTGCCCGCGACTGTGTCGAGCGCGGGCGTACTCCGCAGATGGTGCTCAACCGCTATCAGGAAGTGCTCAAACCGATGCACGAGATGTATATCGAGCCGTCGAAGAAATGTGCCGACCTGATCGTGCCGCAGGGTGGCAGCAATGCCGTGGCCATTCAGTTGCTGACCGACTATATCGAGTCGCGCCTCGCCAAATCACACAGATAAGCCTCATGGAAAACGTCGAAAATACCCCTTCCACTCCAAGCGGCAACATGGTGCTCCGCACTGACAATCTTGTCAAGAAATATGGCAAGCGCACCGTGGCCAACCATGTTTCGATCGAGGTGACACAAGGTGAGATCGTCGGGCTGCTCGGTCCTAACGGTGCCGGAAAGACCACTACTTTCTATATGACCGTGGGCCTCGTCACTCCCAACGAGGGTCACATATATCTCGACAATCTCGACATCACGAAATATCCTGTCTACAAACGCGCCCAGAACGGCATCGGCTATCTGGCTCAGGAGCCGAGCGTGTTTCGCAAACTTTCTGTCGAGAACAACATCAAGGCTGTCCTCCAGATGACTCCCCTCTCTAAAGAGGAGCAGCAGGAAAAACTCGAGAGCCTCATCACCGAGTTCCGTCTGCAGAAAGTCAGGAAAAACCTCGGCGACCAGTTGTCGGGTGGCGAGCGCCGACGCACAGAGATAGCCCGCTGTCTGGCCATCAACCCCAAATTCATCATGCTTGACGAACCTTTCGCCGGAGTCGACCCCATCGCCGTCGAGGATATCCAGAGCATCGTCTATCGACTGAAAGAGAAGAACATCGGCATCCTCATCACCGACCACAACGCGCAGGAGACGCTCCGAATCACCGACCGCGCCTATCTGCTCTTCGAGGGACGAATTCTCTTTCAGGGTACGAGCGAGGAACTGGCCGAAAATCAGGTGGTCCGCGAAAAATATCTCGGTCGCGACTTCATGTTCTACCGCAAGAAATTCGACTATCCCGACCGCGAAATCGGCACCTTCAACTAAGACTACATACATCACCACAAAGATTGAGACCGGCAGATCATCTTCAGATCCGCCGGTCTCTGCATATGATAATTGGAGTTAGGTGCTACTTCTTCAAAATGGTTTTCGTAACCTTACCAAATCTCAGGATATATACACCCGGCTCAAGGAGCAGGAAATCAGATTTACCACACTGCTTTTTCACAAGATAACCCTTCATATTGTAGACATCTACGTCATTTTGGTCATTGAATATTACATCGATGCCGGACTGATCAGTCAGGATAGAGCACTCGGCATAAATATTTGACCCATCACATGAGGTTGCCCTGACAGTACATAGTCCTGAACCGGTTATATTAACAAGTCCATCCGAAGTGACGGTTGCTATTGTTTCATCAGATGTACTCCACACCAGGGTTTTGTCAGAAGCATTTTCAGGTAATACGGTTGCGGTGATCCGGAAATTCTCACCAATGTTACCCGACCAAGTATAGGGATCCAATTGAATAGACTCCACTAGAATTGGATTAATAATCACATGGCAACTTGATTCTGAAGTTCCACACGCTGCTGTGATGAACGCCTCTCCAACTGTCAGTGTTATAACCTTTCCTTCGGAATCGACCGTAGCCACAGTCTCATCACTCGAACTCCAGACGATGGTTTTATCAGTCGTGTTTTCGGGGCTTACGGTAGCAGTAATCGAGAAACTTTCGCCGACGAAACCTATCCAACTTGAAGGATCGAGTTCTATTGACTCAGCCAATATCGGGTTGACCTTTACATGGCACTTTGATGAAATCGTGTCGCATACGGCAACGATATCAGCCTCTCCGACTTTCAGCGTCATAACCTTTCCTTCGGAATCGACCGTAGCAACTGTTTCATCGCTCGAACTCCAAACGATAGTTTTATCCGTTGCATTTTCAGGGAGTACAGTAGCTGTAAGTTGGAAAGAACTGCCGACAACTCCGGTCCATTCGTTAGAACTGAGAGTTATGCTTTCAACAGGAATAACGGTCTCAATATATGCTACCCTCTTAGTTTTGACGGACAAAATATTTCCATCCTCTCCTCGAACCTCAACTATCAGGATAAGATCACCTTTCGGAAGATTAGAAATGTCTGCACGGATCTCATTATTGTTTGATTCTGATTCAGAAACATTTTTTGCCCGGGATTTTGCTCCGGAATTTGAATCACCACAAATTTCAAGTCCGCTTTCTTCATGAATAACTCTCCATTTATAGGACACAGGAGAATCATCCTGTGCATTTACATGGAATATCAAAGAAGAGTCCTCTATATCAGCAAACAACTCGTAACCGGAGATGTCATTATCAGGTTCGAATATAAGGGTTTCGACAAAATTATAAGTATATTCGTTGAATGCTTTATCGGCTACAGTCATTTGCGCGAGTCCCCATATGCCGGGAGCGCTCCCCTGCGGTAACACAACTTTTATAAGGTAGTGTTCCCATACAGTTGGATCTCCATCAAAGTAAAGACTGTAAAAATTCCTGTGGTAGTAGTACTCGAAATGATCTGTTCCTTGCGGATCACGGAGTCTATAGGTACACTTTCCAAGACCTGATTTATCATCTCGTGCATAGAAAGAAATCGTCACAAGCGTTTCGCCATCGGGAGCTTCAGGAT
>CAMWGM010000215.1 GCA_947173755.1 uncultured Muribaculaceae bacterium | reverse complement strand
GCATAGAATTCCGTATTCTCAAGATTATTGGTGGCCGCATTGATCTTTGCATCTTCTATCGCTTCGGGGACATACTCGATTCCGATCACCTGTCGACAGTCGCGGGCCACGAAACATGCTATCGTTCCTGTTCCGGTGTAGAGGTCGTAAACCAACTCATCACCTTTCAGATCAGCCAACTTGCGGGCAACACTGTAAAGTCGGTATGCCTGACGTGAGTTTGTCTGATAGAAGGATTTCGGACCGATGCGGAATCTGAGACCTTCCATCTCCTCCTCCACATATTCGCGACCTTTATAACAAATGATCTCCTGGTCTCCAATCGTATCATTGGCCTTGGTATTGACCACGTACTGCAGTGATGTAATCTCAGGGAATTCAGCGGCGAGCGCTTCCATAAGTTCCTTGATCTGCTCGGGATTATCTTCACCTACCGACATCACGACCATCACTTCACCTGTAGTGAGTATACGTATCATGAGGGTTCGGAGAAAACCCTTGTTCTCGCGCAGATTATAGAAGTCCCATCCTTTTTCCTTTCCGAGGTTCTTGATGAAAAGACGGATTCTGTCGCCGAGCGAGTCCTGCAGATGGCAAGCCTCGATATCGAGCACTTTGTCAAACGCCCCCGGAATGTGGAAACCAGCGGCACGACGGTCTTCAAATTCATCGCCTGACTCAAGTTGTTCCCGGGTCAGCCACATTTTGTCGCTGAAAGTGTACTCCATCTTATTACGGTATGCCCAGATATCTTCCGAACCAAGAATGGGGGATATTTCGGGAAAAGGAACTTTTGCTATACGTTCCAATGCATCCTTAACCTGCCGTTGTTTGGTGGCGATCTGAAATTCGTATGGAAGGTGCTGCCAGCGGCATCCTCCGCATATGCCGAAATGAGCACAACGCGGAGCCACGCGCATCGGCGACGGTTCAGTCAGTCGCTCAATCCTTCCCTCTGCATATGAACGTTTCTTTCTGGTGATCTGAACATCTGCCACATCACCCGGAGCACCGAAAGGTATGAATACTACCATTTCATTGACTCGCGCGAGAGCATTTCCCTCGGCCGCGACATCAGATATGTTAACGCCTTCCAGTAAAGGCAATTCTTTTTTCTTTCGTCCCATTATTGTAAAGTATAATCGGAATGATTAACTTACAAATTTACAATAATTAAATTACATAGGCCATACACGAATGGTTCATTAATATTAATTAACAATCACTCCTCTGGTTACATGCAAGGGACGCATCTCTTCGACCCATGTGTTCTAAGAAATGCATCCCTTAATTAATCGGAGTGAAAGATTATATCAAGCCTCAGCCTCTACCCTTTCTGCAATACTGTCTGAAGTAAGACCGCAAGCCTCGACGAGTTCTTTTGCCGAGTACTTGTTGAGGAATTTCTTGGGAAGCCCGAGATTTACCACCTTGACGGAGGAGGTTCCGAGATAAGAAGCGACCTTCTGACCATATCCACCGTCCACTACTCCATCTTCTGCTGTGATGACCAATGAGTAGTCTTTCAGCCGGTCGAGTGCCGATTTATCGAGTTCGGAAACAGAGCGTGGGTTGATGAGGGTAACCTCGATTCCTTTGGTCTTTAACTTATCGGCCGCTTCTTTCATGGTCTCAAAGAAGGTTCCGACACCGATCAGTGCAACCTTTCCGCCTTCGCGGACAATCTCGTAGGAGGGATGAGAATAATCTTTAAGAATGTCAATATCCTTTCGACTGACAACCTGCCCTCCGGGTGTGCGTACAACCACAGGAACAGTTTTCTGATCGACTGCCCAGCGGATCATCGCCTCATATTCCTCCTTCGAGGTAGGAGTGAGAACAAGCAGACCGGGGATATTGGACAGAAGAGATATATCAAAGAATCCCAGATGGGTTTCATCGTTCATGCCAAACACAGATCCGTAGAACACGACAAACGTAGCGGCCTGATGATTCAAGGCAATGTCCTGTGCGAACTGGTCATATGCTCTCTGAAGGAAAGTGCTTACGAATCCCACCACCGGTCTCATTCCTCCTTTGGCGAGTCCTGACGCTACATCGACAGCAGCCTGTTCAGCGATACCCACATCTACAAACTGTTTTCCCGCTGCCTTTCGGAGTTCTTTTGAAAAACCTATGGCTCCGGGAGTCCCCGCGGTGATTGTGACCACATCCTTGCGTTGCGACATCAGTTCTGACATCAATGATGTGAAAATTCCTTCATAGTCTTCGCCCGCATCTGCCATAACCGGCGCGCCTGTCTCGGGATTAAACGGCCCGCTGAAATGGAATGCTTCCTTATTTGCCTCTGCTACCGGAAGACCCATGCCTTTCATTGTGTTAAGATGAACGACAACAGGATATTTAATGTCCTTCACGGAACGGAACATATCGATAAGCGACCGAAGATCGTTACCGTAGTTGACGTAACGGTATGCATATCCCATCGAGCGGAAAAGATTCGGTTCACCTGTACCGTTGGTATTTCTCAGCAGATGGAGATCGGCGTAAATACCACCATGATTTTCGGCAATACTCATATCATTGTCGTTAACGACCACAATGAAATTTGTTCCGAGGGTTGCGCCGTAATCGAGACCTTCGAACGCGACACCTCCGCTCAGCGATCCGTCGCCAATTACAGCCACAACATTTTCCTCCCCTCCGGCAAGATCACGTGCTTTAGCAAGTCCCGCAGCAAGTGCTACCGAAGACGAGGTATGTCCGAGGGAGAAAAGATCATATTCAGGATTCTCTTCGGGCGCGGTATAACCTGTCACATCATCATAGTGAGCAGGTTCAGTGAAAGCCTTCATTCTTCCAGTCAGCATCTTGTGAGGATAGGTCTGATGGGATACATCGAAAACGATTTTATCATTAGGCGTGTCGAAAACGTAGTGAAGAGCGATGATCGCCTCGATCATGCCTAGATTCGGTCCGACGTGACCACCATGTGCGGCAAGTTTTTCAATGAGAGTCTTGCGCATTGCCGACGCAAGTTGTGCAAGTTCTTCGATTGATTTTCCTCTGATATCGGCCGGCGATAGGATCTTTTCGAGATCGGCAGCCGTCATGTCAACTTTTGTATTCATAATATGATATAGTTTGCATTAAATGGGAGAACAGAATATTTCCGCTCTCCCATTTTAAACAATTCGTTAACAGAAAAAGTTTTAAACGGTCTTTTATCAGGATATCTCCTCAAGTTCCATACTCGCAAGTTCCCACACCGACATAGCGTTTTCAAGATTCTTTGTGGCGGAAGCATGAGCGGTATAAAGGGCATCAGAGGTTTCTCCGGCTGCAAACTTCTCCTCGATCGCTTTAACTTCACCCTCGAGACGCGCTATCTCAGCCTCAGCTTCCTCAACTTTCTTTCTGGCTTTGCGGACAAGTTTTTCGTGTTCGCGCTGCTCGGCATAAGAAAGTTTTCGTTCTTCTTTCTGCGAAACAGGTTCAGGGGCAGGCTGCGACTTGGCGGGAG
>CAMWGM010000214.1 GCA_947173755.1 uncultured Muribaculaceae bacterium | reverse complement strand
TTACACAAGGCTATTCGTCGGCAGCGTCAGATGTGTATAAGAGTCATTAATGATCCTTAGCCTCCCTACTATACGCAGATAAGAACCCCCTGCAGAATATTTTCACGAATTTTTCGGTCGATAATGAAGTTGTTTAAAAACATATTTTCTTTTTTACCGATTATCGATTTTTTTTTGTAACTTTGCGCCAAACGTTTCAAACTCTCTCACCTCAATCTAAACCTTAGAATTATCCTACCAATCAATATCTGAACCCTACTATGAGTAAAGAAAAGAAATTCTTGACTTGTGATGGTAATCAGGCCGCCGCACACGTGAGCTACATGTTCTCGGAAGTTGCTGCGATCTATCCCATCACCCCCTCTTCGACCATGGCTGAATATGTGGACGAATGGGCTGCCGCAGGCCGTAAGAACATCTTCGGCGAAACTGTCCTCGTGCAGGAAATGCAGAGCGAAGGTGGCGCCGCTGGTGCAGTTCACGGCTCGCTTCAGGCCGGTGCTCTCACCACCACCTATACAGCCTCACAGGGTCTTCTCCTCATGATCCCCAACATGTACAAGATCGCCGGCGAACTCCTCCCCAGCGTCTTCCATGTTTCGGCCCGTACACTCGCCAGCCACGCACTCTCCATCTTCGGCGACCATCAGGATGTCATGTCATGCCGCCAGACCGGCTTCGCCATGCTTGCCGAAGGTTCTGTTCAGGAAGTTATGGATCTCGCAGGTGTAGCCCACCTCTCCACCATCAAGAGCCGCGTTCCCTTCATCAACTGTTTCGACGGCTTCCGTACTTCTCACGAAATCCAGAAGATCGAGGCCATGGATCAGGACGATCTCGCTCCCCTGATCGACATGGAGGCTCTCGCCGATTACCGCGCACGCGCCCTCAATCCCGCCAAGCCCGTCGCACGCGGTATGGCTGAGAACGGCGACGTCTTCTTCCAGCACCGTGAGTCCTGCAACGAATACTACAACCGCGTTCCCGAGATCGTCGAGGAGTATATGAAGGAGATCACCAAGATCACCGGCCGCGAATATGGCCTCTTCAACTACTACGGCGCTCCCGATGCCGACCGTGTCATCATCGCCATGGGTTCCGTAACCCAGGCCGCTCAGGAAGCCATCGACTATCTGACCTCCAAGGGTGAGAAGGTCGGTCTCGTGGCAGTTCACCTCTATCGTCCCTTCTCGGCCAAGCACTTCCTCGCAGCAGTTCCCGCTACTGCAAAGCGCATCGCCGTCCTCGACCGCACCAAGGAACCCGGTGCAAACGGTGAGCCCCTCTACCTTGACGTCCGCGACTGCTTCTACGGCAAGGCTGATGCCCCCGTCATCGTCGGTGGCCGCTACGGTCTCGCCTCGAAGGACACCACTCCCGCCCAGATCCTCTCGGTATTCGAAAACCTCGCTCTTCCCGAGCCCAAGGATCACTTCACCGTCGGCATCGTCGACGATGTCACCTTCACCTCGCTTCCCGCCAAGGAAGAAATCGCTCTTTCGGGCGAAGGCATGTTCGAAGCCAAGTTCTACGGTCTCGGCGCTGACGGTACTGTAGGTGCCAACAAGAACTCTGTCAAGATCATCGGTGACAACACCGACAAATACTGCCAGGCATATTTCGCTTACGACTCGAAGAAGTCGGGCGGTTTCACCTGCTCTCACCTCCGCTTCGGCGACACCCCCATCCGTTCGACCTATCTCGTGACCACCCCCAACTTCGTCGCTTGCCATGTCCAGGCTTACCTCCACATGTACGACGTGACCCGTGGTCTCCGCAAGGGCGGTACATTCCTTCTCAACACCATCTGGGAAGGTGAGGAACTCGCCAAGAACCTCCCCAATAAGATCAAGAAGTATTTCGCCGACAACGACATCAAGGTCTACTATATCAACGCCACCAAGATCGCTCAGGAAATCGGTCTGGGCAACCGCACCAACACCATCCTCCAGAGCGCGTTCTTCCGCATCACCGAGGTTATCCCCGTCGATCTCGCCGTCGAGCAGATGAAGAAATTCATCGTCAAGAGCTACGGCAAGAAGGGCCAGGATGTTGTCGACAAGAACTATGCAGCCGTTGACCGCGGCGGCGAATACAAGGAACTCCCCGTCGACAAGGCATGGAGCAACCTCGAAGTCGAGGCTCCCGCACCCAACCACGATCCCGCATTCATCAACGACATCGTCCGTCCCATAAACGCTCAGGACGGTGATCTCCTCAAGGTTTCGGCTTTCGTCGGCCGCGAAGACGGCACCTGGGAGCAGGGCACAGCCGCTTACGAGAAGCGCGGTGTGGCTGCTTTCGTCCCCGAATGGATCGAAGAAAACTGTATCCAGTGTAACAAGTGTGCCTACGTCTGTCCTCACGCCGCTATCCGTCCCTTCGTCCTCGACGAAAAAGAGATGGCTGCCGCTCCCTTCGGTGAAGACAAGACCATCCCCGCTATCGGCAAGATGTTCCCCGGCATGCGTTTCGTTCAGGCCGTCGATGTCCTCGACTGTCTCGGTTGCGGCAACTGCGTCGTTGTCTGCCCCGGCAAGAAGGGCGTGAAGGCTCTCGAGATGAAACCCCTCGAGACTCAGCTCGACGTCCAGAAGGAATGGGATTACTGCGTTGCCTCCGTGGCTTCGAAGCAGGATCTCGTCGACGTCAAGAGCAACGTCAAGAATTCTCAGTTCGCCACTCCTCTCTTCGAGTTCTCGGGCGCTTGCTCGGGTTGCGGCGAAACACCTTATGTCAAACTCATCTCCCAGCTCTACGGCGACCACGAGATCATCGCAAACGCTACCGGTTGCTCGTCGATCTACTCCGGCTCGGTTCCCTCGACTCCCTACACCAAGAACGCCAAGGGTGAAGGTCCCGCATGGGCCAACTCGCTCTTCGAGGACTTCGCTGAATTCGGTCTCGGCATGACTCTCGCTCACGAGAAGATGCAGCTCCGCATCAAGGGTCTCATGGAAGGCGCTCTCAAGTGCGACTGCTGCTCTGACGAAATCAAGGCTCTCGCCCAGAAGTGGCTCGACGCTCCCACCGATGCAGCATCGACCAAGGAAGTTGCCGACAAGATCGTTCCTCTGGCAGAACAGTGCACCTGCGACATCTGCAAGGGTCTCGTTGCCAACAAGGAGCACATCGCAGCACGTTCGCAGTGGATCATCGCCGGTGACGGTGCCGCTTATGACATCGGTTTCGGCGGTCTCGACCACGTGCTCGCTTCCAACAAGAACGTCAATGTCCTCGTGCTCGACACCGAGGTTTACTCCAACACCGGTGGTCAGGCTTCAAAGGCTACTCCGCTCGGCGCCATCGCCAAATTTGCCGCTTCAGGCAAGCGCATCCGCAAGAAAGACCTCGGTCTGATCGCTTCGACCTACGGCTACGTCTATGTGGCTCAGGTTGCCATGGGTGCTGACAACGCTCAGACTCTCAAGGCTATCCGCGAGGCTGAGGCTTACGACGGTCCTTCGCTCATCATCGCTTACTCGCCCTGTATCAACC
>CAMWGM010000213.1 GCA_947173755.1 uncultured Muribaculaceae bacterium | reverse complement strand
CCACACCGGCGGCAATTGTTCCGACGCAGATTTCCGACACATGTTTCACCGAGATCTGCGCGCGGGGATTGACATTTTTAAGATCGAAGATCAACTGCGCGAGGTCCTCGATAGAATAGATGTCGTGATGCGGCGGGGGTGAGATCAGAGAAATTCCGGGGATGGAATGGCGTGTACGGGCTATGAATTTGTCTACCTTGAAGCCGGGCAGTTGACCGCCCTCCCCGGGTTTCGCGCCCTGCGCCACCTTGATCTGGATTTCGTCGGCATTGACAAGATAATTGGCTGTCACACCGAAACGCCCGGATGCTACCTGCTTGATGGCAGAACGCACCGAGCGGCCGTCGGGCAAGGGAGCGAAACGGGAGGAGTCTTCTCCGCCTTCGCCGGTGTTGGAGCGTGCGCCGATGGAGTTCATGGCTTCGGCGATAGTCTCGTGAGCCTCTCTGGAAATCGCACCGAAAGAGATTGCTCCGGTGAAAAACCGCTTCATGATATCTTCCTCTGACTCGACTTCATCCAAGGGGATGCTTTCTCCGACCGATCCGGGCTCGAGATAATCCCTTATGAAGATCACATCCTCATGATTGTCGGCAAGATCGCAGAACTCGAGAAACTGTTCATAACTGTCGTTCCTCGTTGCCTTGCGCAATGCCCTCACAACCTCGGGATTCCACGCATGCATCTCTCCTCCCTTCCGGAAAGAATAGCGTCCGGTGTAAGGCAAAGGATTGTCGCTGTCGAAATCATCGCCCCAGGCCTCTCGATGGGCATCAAGGATATCCTCGGTGATCTGTTTGAGTCCGAAGCCGCTGATCTTTGACGGGGTATGACCGAAATAACGGTGGCACAGTTCGTCTGAAAGACCGACTACCTCGAACAGTTGTGATCCTTTATAAGATGTGAGCGTTGAAATACCCATCTTCGACATAATCTTCAGGATCCCCTTGTCGACCGCCTCTATATAATGGTGAGAGGCTGTGGGGAAGTCGAGTTGGATTTTCTTCTCATTAACCATGCGGTCAATCACTGCGAAAGCCATATAGGGATTGATGGCCGAAGCACCGTAGCCCACAAGGAGGGCGAAGTGCATCACCTCGCGCGCATCACCGGTCTCGACAACAATGGCGGTGCGGGTTCGCATGCGGGCTTCGATAAGATGGTGATGGACAGCTGCTGTGGCAAGAAGCGAGGGAATAGGAGCCCGCTCCGCGCTGACTCTTCGGTCAGTGAGCACTATATAACTGCATCCGTCGGCAACGGCCTTCTCAGCTTCTTCGCAAAGACGGTTCAGTGCCTTCTCGAGACCCTCGGCACCGTCACTCACGGGGAATGTCATGTCGAGTTTCTTAGCCTCAAATCCTTTATAGCGCAGATGGCACAGCAGATCGAGTTCGCGGTTGGTGATCACCGGACGTTTCAGGAGCACCATCTTGCAATTGTCGGGCGTGAAATCAAGCATCTGCTTGTTGACCGCGCCGATGTAACTGTCGAGATTCATCACGAGTTCCTCGCGAAGAGGATCGATCGGAGGATTGGTCACCTGAGCGAATCGCTGACGGAAATAGTTGTAGAGCGGCTGGCGTCTTGTCGACAAGACAGCCAGAGGTGTGTCATCGCCCATCGAGTTAACCGGTTCCTTGGCATCCGTCACCATCGGGGTCATGATGCGCTCGATCTCCTCGCTGTCATACATGAACGTGTGGAGAAGACGCTCCAGCCCGACGACACTCTCCGCCACTTTCCTACCCGAGGTGATGGCGTCGAGTTTCACCCTGTGGCGTGCGAGCCAGTCTCTGTAGGGGTAAGCGCCGGCAAGACCGTCCTTGATCTCCTCATCATAGATAATGCGGTGCTCATCCATGTCGACGAGTATCATTTTGCCCGGCTTCAGTCGACCTTTCCTTTTGATTTCTGAAGAGTCGAAAGCCAGCACACCGGTTTCGGATGCGATCACCACAGTGTCGTTGTCGGTGATCAGATAACGGCCGGGGCGCAATCCGTTACGGTCGAGCATACCTCCGGCATATCTGCCGTCGGTGAAAAGAAGTGTGGCGGGACCATCCCACGCTTCCATAAGAATGGAGTGATATTCGTAGAAAGCCTTGAGTGCCGGCGATATCGGGTTTTTGTCGTTGAACGATTCCGGCACGAGCATGGCGAGCGCGTGCGGAAGAGACATACCGGCCATCACGAAAAACTCGAGGACATTGTCGAGCGAAGCGGAATCGCTCATGCCGGGCTGAATCAGCGGCGTCATGTCCTGACCGCCGAATGCCTCGGGACGGAGATCACCCTCGCGGGCTTTCATCCAGAGGCGGTTGCCCTGGATAGTGTTGATCTCGCCGTTATGTCCCAGCATCCTGAAAGGCTGGGCGAGACTCCATGTGGGGAACGTGTTGGTGGAGAAGCGCGAATGGACGAGAGCCATGGCCGACGTGAAGCGCGGATTCATCAGATCGGGATAATAATACCTGAGCTGCAGACTCGACAGCATCCCCTTGTAGACAATATTTTTCGACGAAAGGGAGCAGATGTAGAAATCATTCTTATCCTTTATTGTCGACGCGGCCACTTTCCGCTCTATACGCTTCCTGAGCAGGTAAAGGCGGAGTTCCATCGGACGGTCGCTCTCCTCATCACTGACGAAAATCTGCCGTATGGCAGGCTCGGCCTTTCGGGCCACTTCCCCCAGCATCTTATTGTTGGTAGGCACATCCCTTACGGCCATGAGGGTCATGCCGTCCTCCATAGCCTCACGCCCGATGATGTCGAGGATCTCTTCCTGCGAGATCTCATCATGAGGCATGAAAAGTATACCTGTTCCGTAACGACCCTTCTCGGGCACCGGAACACCCTGGAGCAATATGAACTCGTGAGGTATCTGAACCATTATGCCTGCTCCGTCGCCCGTGAGCGGATCGGCACCCTCGGCACCTCTGTGCACCATGTGCTCGAGTACCTGGAGGGCCTTTTCGACGAGATGATGGCTTTTGCGTCCACCCACGTTGACCAGAAGGCCGACTCCGCAGGCATCGTGCTCGAACGTCGGATCGTAGAGTCCACGCGCATTCTCACTCATCTCTTTCCCGGCATTGCTTCCTTCATTCATAATTCTTACCAAAAAATTGTACCTTTAGAAACGGGAATTTGTTATTTCCCAGAATTTCGATACAAAAGTAGCAAATTGCCAGATAATATGCAACTATTTTATCAAAACGTTAGATTCTTCCCGAGATCACTCCTTTTTCTCTCCCTTACTGAGCCGCCGCGAAGGTAATGGAGAAGAATGCAGACACGGCAAAGGGCGTCGACCGCGAGATCGACGCCCTTATTTAAGTTCTAATCAATTATCGGGGATTAGCCGTTGTATTTCTTCATGACAGAGATGAGGTCAAGCACCTTGTTGGAGTAGCCGATCTCGTTGTCATACCATGAAACGACCTTCACGAAGGTGGGGGTCAACTGGATACCGGCCTTCTTGTCGAAGATAGAAGTGCGGGGATCGCCGAGGAAGTCGCT
>CAMWGM010000212.1 GCA_947173755.1 uncultured Muribaculaceae bacterium | reverse complement strand
TGTTTGAGCCGATCGACGGCGCCGGCACCGGCTCGACCTTCAGCCCTATTTTCTCGGGTGGCTACGCCGCCGGATATTACAGTTACAAATGGGCGGAGGTTCTCGATGCCGACGCTTTCGCAAAATTCAAGGAAGAGGGCATCTTCTCGCCCGAAGCCGCTGCCTCTTTCCGCGAGAACATCCTCTCTAAGGGAGGCAGCGAAAATCCCGCCGTGCTCTACCGCCGTTTCCGCGGCAAGGATGCTACGATCGACGCTCTGCTCCGTCGCGACGGCATCACCCCTCCGGCCGATGCCCGTCTTGACCGCAAAGACTGATTTTCGTTCCAGAAAATAATTCGCGGAGCGGATGTAACGCTATCTGTTGATAGCAGGCATCCGCTCCGCGTTATTTATGCCCGGATATCGAGGACACTCAACGCACGATTTTTTTGATCTCCGAACCTTTCCGGCAGATGATCACTCCTTTTACATCAGGCGTCACCCTCATCCCCTGCAGATTGTAGTATTCAGTCTCTACGTTATCCTCGGACTCGATCGTTTCTATCGAAGCCGGACGGTTTATGTCCCTTACCGACAGATTATGACCGGCCGACATAAACCCGAGTCCTCTCTTTCCGAAACCGAAACCGTTGCCGAAAGTCGCGTCGCTCAGCGTCCCGTCATCACTGATAAGAAGTTTATAGGGCTGAGTGGCAAACTGGAGTTTACTGTAGGTGTCCACATAAACCCCCGTGAACGATATGCCGCCGTAATACGGATTCTGAAACACTACCTGCTCAGCGATAGAGATGGTCCGGGTCGCCAGATTGACCGTAGCCTTGACATCCGCGCCCTGATACCAGTTTGTGATATAGATTTCGTCAGGAGCCAGATCGTCGGTGACATAAATTGAAAGAGTGACATTTCTCTCAGGCACCCCCTGATCGAAATAATCCTCGTATGTGCCGGTATAAGTGGTTACAAGATCTTCCCTTGACGCGGGATACTGCGCATCCGCGGATAATGCCGCCAGTAATGCAAGCGGGAGAAAGAGATGTTTCATATTGAGTGAACCGATAGACTGATGATTTGAAGTAATTCGAGGCCTGGGATATTGCGGACTCCTTCCGGCCTGAGCCGGACGCGCCGGCAAACGCCGACATTCAAACCCATAGGCAAAAGTAATGATAAATATTGAAATTCAGACGTCAGGACGTTAAAAAGTTGTCTGGTCCAAGCACATCCCTGAAGAATCCGTATGTTTGTACGTTTATGGAGGGAATATTAGGAAATTAGGAAAAATTTGACTACCTTTGCAAAGTAGCAGCAAAAATATATCTCTCCACTACCTAAAAACACACTAAAACTGTAATTATTTTATGTGCGGAATTGTTGGATATCTCGGTAAACCCGACCGAGCCTACGACGTACTTATCAGAGGTCTGAAAAGACTCGAATATCGCGGCTATGACAGCGCGGGAGTCGCCCTTGTCACTGACGATGGCACTCTCAACGTTCATAAAGCCCAGGGCAAGGTGTCAAACCTCGAGCAGAAGGCTTCGCTCGGCGACACCCGCGGTGCTCTCGGTATCGCCCACACCCGCTGGGCAACCCACGGCGAACCCAACGACATAAATGCTCATCCTCATGTGTCGCAGAGCGGCGACCTCGCTCTCGTCCATAACGGCACTATCGAAAATTATTCCGTGCTCAAGCAGGCTCTCATCGAGCACGGTTATGAATTCAAGAGCGAGACCGACACCGAGGTGCTCGTCCAGCTCATCGACTACATCCACCGCAACAATCACTGCTCGCTTGAAGAGGCAGTCCGCGAGGCTCTCCTTCAGGTGGAAGGTGCCTATGCGATCGCGGTTGTAGAACGCGGCAACCCCGACCGCCTCGTGGTGGCACGCAAGAGTTCGCCTCTGGTCATCGGCGTCGGCGACGGCGAGACTTTCATTGCTTCCGACGGAACGCCGATCGTCGGCTATACCGACAAGGTGATCTATCTCAAGGACAACGAGATGGCAGTCATCGAGCGCGACAAACCGCTTCGCATCGTCGCCATCGACTCCAACGCGCCTTCGGAAATCGACATTCAGGAACTCAAACTTTCAGTAGCCCAGCTCGAGAAGGGTGGTTATGACACCTTCATGCTCAAGGAAATCTTCGAGCAGCCCGAAACCCTGCGCGACTGTCTGCGCGGACGCATCGCTTCCGACGGTCGCGTTGTCCTTATGGGTGTCGAGATGAACAAGGACAAGTTCCTAAACGCCAAGCGCATCACTCTCGTCGCATGTGGCACTTCGTGGCACGCCGCCCTCATCGGCAAGCGCCTCCTGCAGGATTTCTGCAAGATTCCCGTAGAGGTCGAATATGCTTCCGAGTTCCGCTACGGCAACCCTGTGCTCGACGACAAGGATATCGTGATCGCCATATCCCAGTCAGGCGAGACCGCCGACACCCTCGCAGCCATCCAGTTGGCGCGCCAGAAAGGTGCTTTCGTCTACGGTGTGAGCAACGTTGTGGGTGCATCCATTCCCCGCAACACCGACTCGGGCACATATATCCATGTCGGTCCTGAGATCGGCGTGGCATCCACCAAGGCTTTCACCGGCCAGCTCACTGTGCTGACACTTCTCGCGCTCGCCATCGGCCAGCTGCGCGGAGCCATCACCAAGGAGCAGGTCAAGCAGGTGACTGACGCACTCAAGGAAATACCCGAAACAATCGAGGAAACACTCAAGGTCAACGACAAGGTTGAGGATCTCTCGAAGATTTTCACATACGCCCACAACTTCCTTTACCTCGGCCGCGGCTACAACTATCCGACAGCCCTCGAGGGTGCGCTCAAACTCAAGGAAATCTCTTACATCCATGCCGAAGGCTATCCTGCTGCCGAGATGAAGCACGGACCGATCGCCCTGATCGATGCCGAGATGCCTTCGGTGATCATCGCCCCTTCCGACTCCCTCTATGACAAGATCATCTCAAATGTCCAGCAGGTCAAGAGCCGCGGAGGCGCCGTGGTTGCGATCGTCTCGAAAGGTAACCACTCGATGGAGGACATCGCCGACCATTGCATCGAGATTCCCGCCGTGCCTGAATGTCTGACCCCGATCATCGCCTCGATCCCTCTCCAGCTGATGGCTTATTACATTGCTGTCAATAAAGGTAAGAATGTCGACCAGCCTCGCAACCTGGCCAAATCGGTCACAGTAGAATAATCACTTTTTAAAACTAATCAATATGACTTTCTCACAAGCAATTCCGGCTGTTTTCGGCAAGTATGCCACATTCAACGGCCGTGCAGACCGCTCAGAATTCTGGTGGTTCTACCTCTTCGTGTTCATCGTAGGTGTCGTTCTGGGCTCATGCTTCACCCTTACAGGCATCAAGTTCTTCAACTGGCTCAGTTACATCTTCAGCCTTGCAGTGCTGATCCCCGAGATCGCAGTTGCTGTCCGCCGCATGCACGACATCAACAAGTCGGGTCTTTGGGTACTCATCAACTTCGTGCCCCTCATCGGCTGGATCTGGTTC
>CAMWGM010000211.1 GCA_947173755.1 uncultured Muribaculaceae bacterium | reverse complement strand
GTTCCTGATGAAACATAATTTTTTGCATCCGTCACGAAAATGTCTCCGTTCTCGGGATGGATGGCTATTCCGTAGGGCATAGTGATCTCTTTTTCCGTACCGTCCGTAATAAAGTTGTCGGAGATCTTTTCTCTGGTGCGAATGTCAATGATTCCATAGGTGATTGTGTTGGAAGCATTGAAATTGTTCCACTCCGTTGCATAATAATACATAAGTTCTCCATAGAAAGCCATTTCCGAACAGGCCAGTGGAATTGTGTCAGTGACAACCATCTGGTTATAGCCCGGCTTTTTCTGCATGACATATAGTCGGGAGGGTCGTGACTGATAATCTCCCCGCGACGTTATCCATAATTTATTGTATTTATCCTTTTTCAGTCGGTGGAGATTGATGCCGACAGGTATTTGCTGAACCTGCTTGAAGTCGACCATCTGGATAACTGAGACCGTATTATCGTAATTGGGAGCCCTGTAGCCTCCCGAGTTGGCGACATACATATAGTCATCGATGATTTCCATCTCTTCCGGCTGATACCCGACGGATACTTTTCTGGTGACGGAAAGAGAAAGCGTGTCAACTTCATAGACAGCACCTTTGGGAGACGCCGGATCGATAAGCACGGGTCCGACGTAGGAACTCACATAAGCCTTTCCCCGATGAAATCTTATATATCGGCAATTGGGTATATCAACTTGCCCGATCCTCCGGCCGGTGCGTGCGTCGAGCACTTCAACTTTATGCGAGCAGTTTACTACGATATAGAGTTTGCTCCCGTAAATCCCTATGTCGTTACCGACGTCTCCCAGTTCCTTGATGACTTCAGGATTGCGCTCTGCATAAAAATTGCGGGCGTAGATTCCGGTCATGTAATCGTAGTAGTCGAGGGTGCATTTATTGGAACCCATGTTTCCTTCATTGACGAGGTAGAAACCCCTGATACCGCTCTCGGGATTTTCATCTCCTAAAATGTCATACTCCGTCGGCACCACAAGTTCGTCTTCACGACAACTTGTGGCGACCATAAGGAGTGACAGAAAATATAAGAAAAATGGCTTAAGCTTCATATTTCAACTGTTATGGAAAATCTGTAGTTTCGTTTAGGCATAGGATAGTTGAGGATCACGTCGTAATCCTGACTGAGCAGATTGTTGATTTCTATCAGTCCACGCAGATTAACTTTGCCGAGCCGAAAATCCTTGCTTAGCGAAAGATCAGACGTATACCAGGGCTGTGTGTAGTTATAGCGGATATTCTCCTGTTGGTTGTATCTCTCACCGACATATATCCATGAATAATTGAGATTCCACCCGCGAAAATATATATTGACAACGGCCGCTCCCGAGTGGCGGGGAATATAAGGGATTTGATCCCTGTAGTAGTTGTCGGAGGGACTGGTTATATCTATCGCTCTCTGGAACGTATACTGTCCTCTCACGGTTATCTCCATATCCTTCAGCGGATTGACAGTCATTAATGCTGTCAGATCGATTCCCCGGATATCGACCAGACCGAGATTCAGCATCGTCCATCTGAATTGCTGTCCTTTCGGATAGGCAACGATTTTGTCCTTTACACTGTTGTAGTAGACATCCGCACTCAATCGTACCGCGGAAACCGGCCTTCCCGGTGAGTGGCGATCGAAGAGCAGGCCGATATTATATTGTGTGACGCGTTCCGGAGAAAGTTGTGAGTTGCCCATGTCGGCATAATACAGGTCATTAAAAGTAGGCATGCGGAACGACTGCTTGTAAAATGCGCGTACTGAAAAATCCTTGCTTCTGAAAGGGTAGAGGTTGATGAACGCGGCCGGAGAGAAAACATGTTTATCTTTGGGAGACTTCTGACCTTTAATCCGGTCATGGATAAAAGTACCCACCGAACTTGCCTGAAACCTTACCCTCCCGAGATCAAGAGAAGTGGCGAGAGATACAAACTGGGATATTCGGGATGGTTTGACAAAGCCGTAGACATCAGCATCAAGAACATTCCACAGGAGATCATAACTTGCAGAGAGGCTCCAGCGTGCTGTCAACTCGTATGCGTTTGCCGTGGAGAAGTAGATCTCTTTCTGCCGGTAAAGATTGTCGATCTTGACTTGCTTGTCATCGTTGTTGACGTAATGTGTACGGTAGAAAGCGTATTTGAGGTTATTGAGAGTAGTGAATTTACCGAAGTATCCGGTGTAGCGTCCCTGGGCGAACGAATTGGTGTCCCAGATGCGCTCACCTCTCCTCCATACATTATTGACAATCGCTCCCGGTACTCCTCTTTCCGAATTATAATTGTAGACCTTGAAATTCCATGTGCCCGAGGTCAAAGCGCCATGTGTATCAAGTTCGATTCGCGTGGCATTGATATCTCCGTTCTGTCTGCCAGCAGTGGTGTCATAGGCCAGTTCTCCGGCCGGATTGACGCGTCGATAGCGGAATTTATATTTGCCGCTTGAATTAATCCATTCTGTGCTTAATGAGGCCGATACCCTTTGGCTTAGTTTTAATTCTACGAGGGCCGACGGATTAAGTAGATCGAATGATCCGGTACGGAGTGTTGCCCTTGCATGATAGGTCTCTCCGTCATCGAACATCGGAGTACGGGTCCTCATATATATCGTACCGGCAGAGCCGAAATCCTTGGCAGGCTGTAATATCTCGCTTTTTTGACCATTGTAAAGCGACAGAGCCTCAATATTATCCAGTGAAAACTGCCCGAGGTCAATCTGCCCGTTCTGGGCATTGCCGAGTTCTACGCCATCATACACCACACCTGTATGATTAGTACCCATCGACCGGATGTTGACAGTCTTGATGCCGCCTACACCGCCATAATCCTTTACCTGCACTCCTGAAAAATAGCGTAGCGCGTCAGCCACACTATTACTGTTTACTCTACGCAGTTCCTCGCCCGACAAAATCTGTGCCGGGATTATATCATTGTTAGGCTTGTGCGCAGTGACCACTACTTCACCCAACTGATGGTGAGATAGAGAATCCGTGCGTTCTTCAGCTGACGCATCCAATGGCAGTATGGACACGATCCATGCCAAAGAGAATGTAAAATATTTCATTCATCTCGTTAAGAAGATTAATACTCAGAAAATTAAATTCCCGTCTGCGTACTAATAGACTGTACACGGACGGGAATATATTATTAACCTCGATACGAGTGCTAAATGACCATGAAACCATTTTGAGATGGTCTCAACGAACAGCCCATAATCCCGTAGGCACAATCTTGTTTTACGACGATGGCAGGTCTTCTGACTTATCCCAATCTATTGTGTCTTCTCAAAACTTTGGCAGGTTTCAATGACATTGAACAATAGACTTTGGTGTAGGAAATACAGCAGCGGGTACTGTTGAGGAATCTCACCTCATTCCCTTTTAATGCTCCTTAATGTCTCCTCTCTTGGATGACAGAGCAACCATTTCAGCCGCAAAGATAAATAAAAAACTCACTGCCACCAAATATTTTTTTGAGACCATAGTTGCAGAATCGTTTTTTAAGGACGTGGGAACAGTAATATCTTTGATCCTGTCAGCAAAGTGGATTTGGTTTTAATG
>CAMWGM010000210.1 GCA_947173755.1 uncultured Muribaculaceae bacterium | reverse complement strand
GGGAGAGTCAGTAACATACTGCAGGTATTATCGAAATTCTGTTCAGCGACTAATATCTCCCGGTCGGACTTGATGAGTTTCATGACGTCGTTCATTGCCAGATAAGGAAACAGAAGCCTGATCGATGTCATCTCTTTCCCTTCTATCTTAGGAGCCTCGGCAATTGCCATCGCGGCTGCCTGACGATAGGCTGAGATCAAGCCTGAAGTGCCAAGTTTGATCCCTCCGAAGTATCTTACGACAATGACCACTATGTTAGTCAGTCCGGCTGAATTGATCTGTCCCAGAATTGGTTTTCCGGCTGTTCCTGACGGTTCACCATTGTCGCTCGAAAGAAATGTCTTTCGGTCGGCACCGATCATATATGCCCAACAAACATGTCGTGCATCGTGATATTCGTTGGCGTAGAGACCTATGGTTTCCTTTGCTTCCTCGACTGAAGAGACGGGGATAGCAAATGCAAGGAACCTGCTCATCTTCTCGCGGAAGATAGCCTCGCCGGGCGCTGAAATGGTGAGATAATTCAAGAGAGCGGAAATCAGATAATAAGCATGGAGTCGCCGTAGACTCCGAATTTATAGCCTTCCTTCAGTGCATGTTTATAACCTTCCATGACGAGGTCGTAGCCACCGAAGGCTGCCACCATCATGAGTTGCGTGGAGAAGGGCAACTGGAAGTTCGACACAAGGGCATCTGTGACGGTGAAGTCGTAGGGAGGAAAGATGAATTTATTTGTCCAGCCGGAATATGTCTTCATGTGTCCGCCCATGCTCACAGCGCTCGCTATGGCGCGGAGAACAGGTGTGCCGATCGCACAGACGCGATGTCCGGAATCCTTCGTGGTGTTTACAAGATTGACGAGCGTCTCATCGGCGACCATCTCCTCTGAATCCATGCGATGTTTGGTGAGATCCTCTACGTCGATCTCACGATAGTTGCCAAGCCCGCTGTGGATTGTGATAAACCCTTGATTCACTCCCTTTATCTCGAGGCGTTTCAGCAATTCACGTGAGAAATGAAGGGCGGCTCCCGAGGCAACTACCGCTCCTTCCTTGCTTGCGAGTAGCGACTGATAACGCTCGGCATCGTTTTCATCTGCTTCACGGGTGATATAGAAGGGGAGAGGGGTATGGCCGAGTTTGTAAAGTTCACGCTTGAACTCCTCGTGAGGTCCGTCATAAAGAAAACGCAGGGTTCGTCCACGCGAAGTCGTGTTATCGATAACTTCGGCAACCATGGAGTCATCTTCTCCAAAATAAAGTTTGTTGCCGATGCGGATCTTTCGGGCCGGTTCGACAAGAACATCCCACAGTTTATTATCGGCACTCAATTCGCGCAGGAGGAACACCTCTATACGCGCTCCGGTTTTTTCCTTATTGCCGTAGAGTAATGCCGGGAAGACCATTGAGTCGTTGAAAACCATCAGATCACCGTCATCAAAGAAATTGATTATTTCCTTGAACACGTGATCAGTGATAGAACCGGACTTTCTGTCGACCACGAGGAGACGGGCATCGTCGCGATCCTCTGCGGGATATTGGGCTATCTGCTCGGTAGGCAGACGAAATTTAAACTGTGATAATTTCATCGTAAAATGCTTGGAGTATGATGAAGATAAGTTTTGTCTTAATAATTTTTTGGTCGATATTCAAACGTCACGTCGCCCTTCATAATCGTCGGGAAATTCGACGGGAACGCTCCGGATAAGCTCGACACATTGTTCCGGTGAGAGGCAATCTTCTATTCTGACATTGCCTACCCTCGTCCTTCGCAGACCGATCAGATGGGCTCCCGATTCGAGCGCTTCGCCGATGTCGCGCGCAAGAGCCCTGATATAGGTGCCTTTCGAACAGACGATGCGCAGAGTCAGTTGCTTAAGCGGGTCATTCCACCCGAGAATTTCTATTTCGTCAATGACGAGTATCTTAGGTTTCAGTTCGACCTCTTCGCCGCGGCGCGCCATCTTGTAAGCACGCTCACCGTCTATCTTGACTGCTGAAAAGGCGGGAGGTATCTGTTCGATTCTTCCATGAAACGATGGGAGAACAGACTTGATTTTCTCGAGAGTAATATGATCTGCAGGATACTCGGCGTCGATTTCTGTTTCCAGATCAAACGACGGAGTGGTGGAACCCAACTGCAGAGTCGCGATATATTCCTTCACACCGGCCTGCAGTTCATCAATCAGTTTTGTTGCCCGGCCGGTGACGACGATCATAACGCCTGAAGCGAGAGGGTCAAGCGTTCCCGCATGTCCAACCTTGAATTTCTTGACGTGAAGCCTTCGGAGCAAAGCGCCGCGAATTCTCTTCACCGCGTCAAATGATGTCCATTCGAGGGGCTTGTCAACATATAGAATTTCTCCGGAAACGAAATCCATTTATTTTATTCAATAGTGATTTACCAGCAGATGCAGAGAACGCCTGCGATGAGACAATAGACTGCAAACCAAACGAGTTTGCCTTTCTTAACGATATTGATCATCCATTTGCATGCGAGACAACCGACAATAAAGGATGCAAGGAAGCCGACAAACAAAGGAACAAGGCCGACTGCTTCGGAAGCCGAGTCGCCTCCTAACATGTCCTTCACATCAAGAAGAGCCTCGCCGAGAATAGGGATAATAACCATAAAGAATGAAAACTGCGCGATCTTGTCACGTTTATCGCCAAGAAGAAGACCTGTGGCGATAGTTGAACCTGAGCGACTGAGTCCGGGGAGAACGGCAACCGCTTGGGCACAACCGATGATGAACGCATCCAGCCACGAAATATCATTCCCTCGGAAATGTGTGGTCTTTTCGCGCTCCGGATTTCTGAAGAAATATGTGAATGAGAGTAGTGCAGCCGTAATGCAGAGGCAAATTCCTACTGTCAGAAGACCGTTGCCGAAAAACTGTTCAACGAAGTCTTTGAAACAAATACCAACGATGGCGACAGGAATGCATGATAAGAGGATCTTACATACATAATAGAAGTTTTTATCGCGACGGAATGTAAAAAAGGATACACAAAGAGGCAAAAACTCGCGCCAGAGAACTACGATTGTGGAGAGTACGGTAGCGACATGGAGCGCAACATCAAACTCGAGAGCATCAGCACCGGAAAGCTTAAGGCCAAGGATTTCACGCATGATTTCGAGATGACCGCTGCTGCTGACAGGAAGATATTCGGCCAATCCCTGTACAATTCCCAATATGAGGGCGTCTAACCAGGACATTTCTATGTAATAAGGTTATCGGAGTATGATTAATTTTGAAAAAATTACTTTTTATCGGATTTCCAGATGATGCCTACACCCATGCAGATGAATCCGACGAAGGCCAGAGAAGGCCCGACGACTACGCGACGAACCGAAAAAATCTCCTCATTAAATACCCCGCCATCGTTGCCGGAACCGAGCATCAGAAGGAAACCTACAATAATTATAATACCGGATACGGCCATTAATTTGAAATTTGCCGGACCCAGTGGACGTGACGATGGCGACTGTTTGTCGAGTCTGTCAGTATCTTGAGAGAATTTTGCGTTCATTTTTTGAATAACGAAAATCAATTAATTATATAGTCGGTCATATGAC
>CAMWGM010000209.1 GCA_947173755.1 uncultured Muribaculaceae bacterium | reverse complement strand
CACTGAGAGGATCATAGCCGTGGCCATTTACCCGGAATTTTCCGGTAACATCACCGACACCCAGATCTGCCATAAACGCGTCCACAGGGAACCGATCCAACTGTACGGTGGCGTCATATCCTTCGCTCCGAGCAGTCCAGTTGGCATCAGCGGTCAACTGTCCTCCGCGCGTGCGCACACTTAAACCTCCCTGTGCTTTCCCGGGAACATAACTTACATCCCCTCGCAACGTCATTTCGGGAACTGAGGGAATGGGAAGAAAACTGAATTGCTTGTCCGATAAAGTGTTCAACCACCCCGTGAGACCGAGATCAACTCCCATCTTATCCGGATCCATGATATTGGAAGCCTGTCCTTCAGCCTTGAGACGAAGGACTTTATCCATCGCGACATTGAAATCATAGATGTCGAGTCGCTCGGGGCTGCCTTCGATGTCGGCGGTAAGCGCAAGTGGAGTGAAAGGTTTTAGCATCGCCGCCATGTCGGGGAAAGCCAAGGCGATATCCGCGGGATCGACCGCTCCGTTCGCCTTCAGCGAGATGGGAACGGTGGGATCTGTAGACAGATCTCCCATACCCATGCTCGCATTAAAGAACAGTTGTGAGTAGAGTGTGCGGATTTCGAAATCGGAAGCCCGCATGGAGATGGAATCCATCTCAAACAGACCGTTGGCTGACAATTCGACACCACACCGCTCGATGGCCCGAAGTTTCTTCACAGGAACTTTTATCGATACCTGACGATTGTAAAAATTATCGATTTCGATATCGACGTCTTTTACGCTGATGTAAGCGGGATCAAAACCGTTAACAGGACTTACTCCGGACTGCGCATAGAGTCCTGATTTGGCGGTCAGTCGGAGAGTGTCGGCGGTGATCGTGAACGGGGTAGTGGAGGTTGTGTCTTCCGCTACAGGTGCTTTCTCTAAGTCGGAATTTTCTGTCGGCGCAGGGTAAAGATATGCGGCGTCCACCGAGTCAATGGACAGAGACTTGCCGTGGATAACTGAATTGGGCAGATCGATCAACGCATCCGACAGACGCGCATCACCTACGTAGCAGCCGAGGGAATCGATGAGACCCTCCATGGACATCCTGTAAGTGATCCGTTTGAGGAGTATCTCCTTACTTTTGATTATATATGGGACTGAGGCAGTGTCGACAGGCGTTTTGCTAACAGTGTCCTCGAGCATCCTCATCGATATATCGGCTCCGTCGATGACCGTATGTGAAAGATTTATGTGGCCTGATTTCAGGCCGAAATCCGTAGTGCCGATATCAGCGCGGTCAATGAAAGCGCGGAGCCACATAACAGAATCGCGGTTGCCCATCTGGTAGAATGCACTGTCGAGACTGAAACCCTCGATTTCAATCCTGCTTTTAAGAAGCGGCATCAGTTTTACCTTCGTATCTGCAGAGGCTGCCGTCAGCATCGTGTCGCCATTCTCCTGAATAATGCAGAGACGGGAAACATTGAGCCTGAGCGGAAACTTCAGACGTAATTTTTCGGCCGAGATATGCATTCCTGTGGATTCGGCTACTTTTTCAGTAGCGAATCTGACAGCAAAATCCTGTACGGGAGGAATATATAAGGCCACGAATACAAGCACGACCAGCGCCACCAGAGCGCCGAGTGCTATAAGAAGTGATTTGATAACTTTGCGTACCAAGGGAAACAACCTCTAAAGTAGATGAATGGGGAATGGCATCGTCTGACGAATGACCCGTTTTGACGAGCGGATATTCTCACCGCAAAGGTAATAAAATTTGTGGATTAATTCACTATAAAAGTTTTAATAAAAATATTTTGGAGATTTGGGGGCGTTTGGAATGTTATGAAATATTTTTTTTGTAACTTTGCACTAAATTTGTCGAATATATATGGTAAATCGAGTACTTATACGCATCAAGGTAGTGCAGTTGCTCTACTCATATTTACTGTCGCGCAGTGAGTTCCGGATCGAACAACTTCCGGAGAATCCGTCGCGCGACAAGAAATATGGGCACGCGCTCTATCTCGACTTCCTGCTATTGATGCTTGAACTCGCGGGCTATGACGTGACCGACGGCAAGAGAGCCTCGGTGCTCCGCGGACTGACAATCAACAAATATATTCATCGCGGCCGTCTGACCGGTGCACTGTCAACCCTACCCGAAGTGCGCGAGGTTATCCTCAAGGAACGTGGTACGGTGGAACGCTTCGACGAAGCAGTGCCTGAGATCTATGCGGCTATCGCCGAACTACCGGCATATAAGAACTTTGCAAAAATCAAACAGCCTGAACTTAAGGATGAGGTAGATCTCTGGCTTTCGATCGCAGACAATATTTTTGCAAAACATCCGGCTCTGATCGCTGCGGCGAGAAAGAGCGGAGAATTTTCGGTGGCAGGATATACACGCGGTGTCAATTCGCTCACATCGACAATAAAAGATTACGGCAACAACCGTTCTCTCTACAATCAGATGCGTCATGCTCTTGTCCATTCGCTTGACAAGGCATATGAACTCTATCATCGTCTCCTGCTTCTTGCCCCGGCAATCACCGAGGCCGAAGCACTCCGTCTCGATGAGGCAAAACACAAGCTGCTCCCCACAGATGCCGATCTGCATCCCGACTTGAGATTCGTCGACAACAGATTTGTGGCGGCTCTTAAGGAAAACGCCGAACTTGAGCAATTCAAGGAATCGCATAAGGCAGGATGGGCGGCGAACGATATGCTGATCGTCAGTCTGCTCAACAAGATACTTGCCTCTGACGTCTATCGCGACTATATGAACCGGAGAGGAGAAACCACCTTCGGTGAGGATGCCGAATTCTGGCGCGAAGTCTATAAGACAATAATTCTGCCGGGTGACGATCTGGCCGACGCTCTCGAAAACGAGTCTGTCTACTGGAATGATGACCTCCACGTGATGGGGACTTTCCTGCTGAAGACTCTCCGTCACTTTGCTATCAGCAAGAATGAGGGTGCCGATGTGAGACTGCTCCCGCAGTTTAAAGATGATGAGGATCGCCGTTTCGGACCCGAACTTTTTGAGTTGTCCATAAAGAATTTCGATGAATATCGCGCGCTGATCGACAGATTCCTTAAGAAAGACCGATGGGACTCTGACCGCCTCGCTTTCATGGATGTGGTGATACTTGTCGTCGCGATTGCCGAGATTATCAACTATGCTAATATCCCCGTGGCTGTAAGTTGTAACGAATATATCGAGATCGCCAACGCCTATTCGTCACCGCGAAGCGGAGCGTTCATCAACGGAATCCTATATTCGGTGGTTGAATATCTCAAGGCCGAGGGGAAAATATTCAAGAACTAAAATCTTTTCACGAAGATAATATAAACCAATCCAAATAAGTTTTCATGCTCAACACTATTCTTCTTCAGGCAGGTGCCAACAGCGGTGTCATGAACATTATCATGATCGTAGCCGTCATCGCTATCTTCTACTTCTTCATGATCCGTCCTCAGCAGAAGCGTCAGAACGAGATCAAGAAATTCCGCGAGGGAGTTAAAGTAGGCGATCAGATCGTAACAGCCGGAGGAATCTACGGTAAGGTTAAATCGGTCAAGGAGAACACATTCGGGGTGCAGATCGCAAATGATGTGGT
>CAMWGM010000208.1 GCA_947173755.1 uncultured Muribaculaceae bacterium | reverse complement strand
GATTTCTCGCCAGTCCTAATTTTACTTATCTCCCGTCAGTCACCACTGAAGCTAATATCGATTTCTGGGCTGAGATAGGTATCGTGATCCTTCTCTTCTCGCTCGGTCTCGAGTTCTCGTTCAAGAAACTGATGAATGCCGGCGGGTCGGCTGTCGTCACGGCGTTGTTCATCATCTGCGGCATGATGGCCACCGGTTTCGCTGCAGGACACATCATGGGATTTTCCCACATCAACAGCCTTTTCCTCGGTGGAATGCTGTCGATGTCGTCGACCACCATCATTCTGAAAGCGTTCACCGATCTCGGCTTGCGTCACCGCAAATTTGCCTCGCAGGTACTCGCCGTGCTTATCGTCGAGGATCTTTTCGCAGTCCTTATGATGGTGATACTTTCGTCGATCGCGATCAACAACAGTGTGCAGGGAACCGAACTTCTCCTCTCTGTCAGCAAACTCGCCTTCTTCCTCATCATATGGTTCGTAGTAGGTGTGTTTTTGCTTCCGACGATGCTCAACCATCAGCGTCGCTTCCTCAATTCGGAGACATTGCTGATAGTCTCGATGGGCCTCTGCCTCGGAATGGCCGTCTTCTCGGTCTACTGCGGATTCTCGCTTGCTCTCGGTGCATTCGTGATGGGTTCGATTCTGGCAGGAACGAGTTTTGCCGAGCGTATCGAGCACCTTGTCACTCCCGTCAAGGATCTTTTCGGAGCCGTCTTCTTCATATCGGTGGGTATGATGGTAAATCCGGGCATTATTGTGGAATATTGGATGCCGATCCTTATTCTTTCGGGCGTCGTCATCGTGGGTATGATTCTGTTCGGTACGACCGGTATGCTCCTGACCGGTCAGACTCTGAAGGTAGCGATCGAGAGCGGTTTCTCCCTCACGCAGATCGGTGAGTTCGCATTCATCATCGCGACACTCGGCATGAGCCTCGGTGTGCTCGATTCACAGATCTATCCGATCATCGTGGCTGTTTCCGTGCTGACAACATTCACCACACCTTATTTTATAAGGATGGCCGATCCGGCGTATAGTTTTATCGAGTCTCATCTTCCGGCCAAACTGCATTTTCTCATAGACCGCTATCAGGCCGAAGCCACATCGTCGGGAAGCGGTGAGAAGATTTTGTGGCAGTCCTTGCTGAAGCGCTATCTGTGGCGGGTTGTTCTCTATTCCATCGTTCTTATAGCCATCGGAATCGTATCACTAAATTTCGCGCTTCCGCTCATGACGAGCATTTTCCCCAACTGGGGACGGTTCATCACAACGGTTCTCACACTCGTGGTTATGGCTCCGTTCTTTATGGCGCTCTCTTATCCCGCCTCGAAAAAGACCGAACGCGACCGTCTGAAGCAGGCTAACGCTCATTTTGATGTGCCTTTGATCATCATGACAGTGATCCGACTGCTGATAGCCCTGGTGATTATGATCTGGTTGCTCAGTTCTTTCTACTCGATGGTGATCGGCTGGACTGTCGGCTTGATTCTTTTCTTCCTGCTCCTGATGTCGTTCTCCCAAAGTATGAAGGCTCGTCTCGGCAGGATCGAAAACCGTTTCATGGACAATCTCAACGAACGCGAACTCAGAAGATCCGGAGCCAAGAACGCTCTCGTCTCCAATCTCCACCTTGCTTACATGACAGTCGGATATGCGTGTCCTTTTGTAGGGGAGCAGTTGAAAAACTCGGGGCTGCGGTCAAAGTATCATGTCTCGGTCAGTTCGATTCAGCGCGGTAACACAATGCTGATGGTGCCCGGCGCTGATGCCCGCATATTCCCCGGAGACGTTCTCGGCGTGATCGGCACTGACGAGGAGATCCAGAAACTTCTCCCCGTTGTGGAGGCCTCTGACGACGACACTGTCTGCAATCCTGACAATGTCACGATGACGAGCGTGCGTCTTCCCGAAAACTCTCCGCTCGCCGGAAAAACCGTGGCCGGCTCGGGAATCAGGGATCTCCTGCTTGTTGCGCTGATGAGAGGGGACGCATATATTACTCCCGATCCGTCGACTCTCCTTCAGGCCGGTGACACTCTCTGGCTTGTCGGCGACCGCAACAATATCGAAAAGATTAAGTGACAAGGCCATGAGCATTCACAATACTGACAAGGCTCTTCCGGACGGATTCGTTCTGGAATGGGGCAAGCATCCTTACCGGATTAAAAGTTGTCTGATTGCCGATGGCTTCGGATTTACTTATGAAGGAGAGGCGTTGGGCGATGGCGTCGAAGTGAAGAATGTCATAATCCGTGAGTTCTTCCTCGGCAGATGTTGTCAGAGAGGAGAAGACGGAGCGGAGATGGTGTGTGATGAAGAGATCGAGTCGACAATCAACGATACGCTCACGCGGCACGCCCAAAACCTGATGGTGCGCTACAAGACTTCACGCGAGCACCAGTCGCTTCTTACCATCCTGGATGTTTTTGAGGCAAACGGAACCTATTATCATGTTGCTGAAAATCTTGGCGGACCGAGTCTCGAGGAGATAGTCCTGACAAAAGGCCCGCTTAAGGCTGAGGAGGCGCGCAAACTTTTTCTGCCGATATTCGGTGCCGTGAAACAACTCCACCTCCAGAATGTCCTTCATACCGATATCTGTCCGGCCAATATAAAGTTCCGCAACGGAATTCCGGTGCTGACGCATCTCTATGGTGCAAAACATTTCAATGAGGATGGTGAGATGACCATAGCAATCCCGACGCTTAATTGCCGGGAAGGATATGCTCCTCCCGAACAGTACCTCCCCATTGAGACATTCTTTCCGCAGATCGACATTTTCGCTCTCGCCTCCACGATTGCTTTCACTATGACGGGAAAGCGGTTGCCTTCTTCCCCGACTCTGACCGAGCAGAAACTGGTCGAATTTTTCCCCGCGGGTTTTCCCACGGATATCAGAAATGCGCTTATCCGTGCTTTGTCGCATGACATGGAGAATCGTCCACAGACACTTTCCTCTTTCAAAAAAGCACTCGATACGAATTTTGGCGCTAAGGATGAGCCGGTCATTAAGGACAAAAGATTCAAAAAGGTCGCCAAGTGGATGAAAGACAAATGGCAGGCGTTTTCGAATTATCTTCCGAGCGTTCACGATGACGATATCCCGCTTACAGAAGAGGAAATCGAGGCCGATCTGCCGGATACTGATGAAATCGAGGCTTCGATGAACGACGCCTATCCGAGACTTATCGTGATCGGCGGGTTGGTGGTATTCATCATCATCGGTCTGATTGTTCTGATCCTTGCAACCATTTAGTTCCGGAAGATGGAAAAGTCAGTGTTCCGTTCCGGGATCGACTGGTGGGTATGGGTCTCACTGCTCATACTTCCGGTTTTATTATGGGTCACTGCCATTGACAATCCATGGTGGTATGCCGTTTTTGTCTGCGGCGGGATGACGGTGCTTTGTCTTGTGGAACTCCTCGGATGCCGGTATGAGATAGACGGAGATGATTTAGCGGTCTATATGTTTTTCCACTCGACACGGTTTCCGATTTCAAAAATCAAGTCGGTAAGAAAGGTGAAAGGTGTCCTGGCGACCGCGGCACTGTCGACTTGGAGAGTTTCGATAGTTTTCACCAATCGTTCGGTTCTGAAAAGTTATGCTCCGCTCGAGATTTCCCCGGTTGACCGG
>CAMWGM010000207.1 GCA_947173755.1 uncultured Muribaculaceae bacterium | reverse complement strand
ATTGATGCCTGCGTTCGACGGATGATATCGTTTTTCAGATCGATAAGTTTCTCTGACTTGGCGAGATCTGCCAGCAACTGGTTGGCACGGTCCTTGAGGCGGTTTTTCTTGAGAAGCCCCAGTTTTACCTCCGGAGAGAATGGTGCATGAGTGGCTACCATATTGATCAGCATCTGCGGATCGTGGATATCGTTGATATTGAAAGCCACTTCATGATCCCCTTCTGACTGCGCGTTGAGAATACGGAGTGTAGTCTCGCGCAGCAGCGTCATGATCATACCGAACTCTTTGTCGGTCGGCCGTGGAAGTGTGTCCTGGACAGGTTTGGCTTTGACCGAAGGGACTCCGGGAATATGTTCTCCCGGACCCTCACCTGCGATACTGATTCTCGACTCTGCGCTGACGATGGCGGTTTTGTTTCCGTCAGGAAGTTCAAACACCTTGATGACCCGTGCCACGACTCCATAACGGAATATATCCTTAAAACCGGGGACGGTCTGCAGGTCAGGATCTTTCTGGCAGACTACCGCAATGTGGAAGTCTCTGCTCTCCGCCTCTTCACAGACTTTTCGCGAAATCTCGCGGGTCAGGAGTATGGGGAAAGTCACGTTTGGGAACAGTACGAAATTGCGCGTTGCGAGAAGAGGCAGATCCTCATAGTCGGGAGGAAGCGTCTTGTCGGATTCGGATGAGAGATTTATAGGGCCTAAAGTAATTACCGAGGATTTCTTATTCATTTCTGATCGGGAGATGGAAATGGCTTTTCGTTAGAAAGCACATAGGCTTTCACTTTCTGAAAGAGGTCATTCGCAAAAACGAAAGTGTTGAGGGCTTCGTTTGAGGTGTGATAGATTTTTTTCATATCTCCCACCCATTCACGATGGCCTTTGTTGATGAAGACGATGTTTTCACCGATTCCGAGCACCGAGTTCATATCATGGGTGTTAATGACCGTAGTGATGTTGTACTCGTGAGTGATGTCGGTGAGAAGTTCGTCGATTACTATTGATGTCCGGGGGTCGAGTCCCGAGTTGGGCTCGTCGCAGAAAAGATATTTGGGATTTAGCGCGATGGCGCGTGCTATTGCTACTCGTTTCTGCATACCGCCCGATATCTCGGACGGGAATTTCGAGTCGGCTCCTTTGAGGTTGACACGTTCCAGACAGAACTGGGCGCGGTCGCGGATTTCAGCATAGGTGCCTTTAGTGAACATACGCAGCGGAAACATAACGTTGCCGAGCACCGTCTCTGAGTCGAAGAGGGCCGACCCCTGAAAAAGCATTCCGATTTCAGTGCGGAGATGCTTACGCTCCGTGTTGTTCATTGTCATGACGTTGCGTCCGTCAAACAGAATTTCTCCTTCCTCAGGTGTAAGCAGACCGACCATCGACTTCAGCAGGACCGTTTTACCTGAACCGCTCTGACCGATGATCAGGTTGGTCTTTCCGGTTTCAAACGTGCAGGAGATGTCGTGGAGCACCGTCTTGCCGTCGAACGATTTTACCACATTCTTCAATTCGATCATTGCAGCAGGAGTTTAGTGAGTATGACATCAGCAAGAAGAATGAGGATGCTCGAGGCAACTACTGCATTGGTCGATGCTTTGCCTACATCGAGCGAACCACCCTTGACAAAATATCCGTAATAGGAGGCGACCGAAGTGATGATCACTGAAAAGAAGAGCGATTTGATCAGGCCATACCAGACATACCATTCCTGAAACATGGTCTGAATGCCGTAAATGAACTTCGAGAGAGGTATCATATCGGTGAATACCGCGATGAACACGCCGCCCATGAAAGAAGTGAAGATACAGAAAAGCACCAGAACCGGCATGAAAATCAGAAATCCTATCACTTTGGGGAGCACCAGGAAGTTGGCGGAATTTAGTCCCATGATATCGAGCGCGTCGATCTGCTCGGTGACGCGCATCGTGCCTATTTCCGACGCGATGTTCGAGCCAACCTTACCGGCAAGAATAAGACAGAGAATCGAGTTGGAGAATTCAAGCAGGATGATCTCGCGCGTGGCCAGACCCGTGGAGTAGGAGGGGATAAGGGGCGACGAGATGTTGAGTTGCATCTGGATGGTCATCACCGCGCCGATGAACAGCGAGATGATGATGACGAGCGGAATGGAATCGACTCCGAGTTTCGTGATTTCGTCGACAGTGCGCGAAAAGAAAGTGCGCCACCTGTCGGGACGGTTAACGACACGCGTCATGAACACGCAGTATCGTCCGAACGATTCGATGAATTCTGTTACAATCACTTTGGAAAATTTGTGGGGGAGAGTAGAGGATCAGAGTTTGGTCAGATGGTCAGCAAGCGCCTCGAACGACAATGTGGTCTGTGCGCCGGATGTCATATCCTTGAGAGTCACCTTTCCTTCAGCAAGTTCGTCAGAACCGATGATCGCGACATAGGGTATCGATAGAACATCGGCGCGGCTCATCTGTTTTTTCATCTTGACCGCTTCCGGATAAAGTTCGGCCGCAATGCCTGCCGATCTCAGTTGCTTGATCAGACGCAGTGAGGCCATCGCTTCCTCCTCGCCGAGATTGACAAACATCACCTTGACCGATGATGACAGGTCAGCAGGATAAAGATCGAGAGCGTTGAGGACATCATAGATGCGGTCTGCACCGAAAGAGATGCCGACTCCCGAGAGTCCGGGCGCGCCGAAGACACCTGTCAGATTGTCATATCGGCCACCCCCGGTGATCGATCCTATCTGTACATCGGCGGCTTTAACTTCGATGATTGTCCCCGTGTAATAGTTGAGACCGCGGGCGAGAGATACATCAAGTTCGAGTTTGGCGCGGAGACCGAGGGCATCGGTGGTATGCATGACGAAACGGAGTTCCTTGATTCCCTGCAGGCCGATTTCGCTCCCGGAGAGAAGGGATTCCAGTGCCTCAAGTCGCTCGGCATTTGAACCTGAAAGTGTGATGAGAGGCACGATGCGTTCGACCGCTTCTTCTGAGAGACCTCTTTCGATAAGTTCCGCTTTGACAGCGTCGAGACCGATCTTGTCTATCTTATCTATGGCTACTGTGATGTCGATGATCTTTTCGGGAGCACCGACGATCTCGGCGATACCCGAGAGAATCTTGCGGTTGTTGAGTTTTATGATGATGTTTATACCGAGACGGGCGAAAACTTCATCGATCAGTTGAAGGAGATCTGTCTCACAAAGAAGAGAATCGCTGCCAACGACATCGGCATCACACTGATAGAATTCGCGGTAGCGACCCTTCTGCGGACGGTCGGCACGCCAGACAGGCTGGATCTGATAGCGCTTGAACGGCATGTTGAGTTCCGAACGGTGCATCACGACAAAACGCGCGAACGGAACCGTTAGATCGTAGCGTAGACCTTTCTCACACAGGCTGGCAGCGAGACGGTTGGAAGCGCCTTCGGCAATCTTTGCCTGGTCGACACCTTTCAGAAAATCGCCTGAATTAAGGATTTTGAAGAGGAGTTTGTCACCCTCCTCGCCATATTTGCCCATCAGGGTGGAAAGATTTTCCATAGCGGGGGTCTCGATCTGCTGAAAACCGAACAGACCGAACACTTCGCGGATAGTGGAGAAGATATAGTTGCGTCTGGCCATTTCGGCCGGCGAGAAGTCGCGTGTACCTTTGGGAATTGAAGGGTTCTGTGCCATGATTGGTTAATGTCTGAAATGCCCTGAGTCAGCCAACCGATGC
>CAMWGM010000206.1 GCA_947173755.1 uncultured Muribaculaceae bacterium | reverse complement strand
TATTTCAGTTCCAGCAACAGAAATAATCACTCCAGACTATTCGCTGAATAGTTACATAGCATTTCGTGGATATCAGACTCGTCAGGAAGAGATTTTTTAGGAAAAATTTGAGGGAAAGCGCGGACAAAAATTCCGTAAAAATAATTTTGGGGGACAATCGGGGGACAAAAATTCAAAAAGAAATCCCGCAACCATTGAAAATCAATGAGTTGCGGGATTAATCTGTGCCCAGAACAGGACTCGAACCTGCACGCCTCGCAGCACTCGCACCTGAAACGAGCGCGTCTACCATTCCGCCACCTGGGCTTTACGGGTGCAAAGGTAAGAATGTTTTTTTAATCTACCAAATTTTGGTGAGTATTTTTGATTTTTTTGTTTTTAAGTACAGTATATTCAGTAAGATTTCACAGTGTACCGATCAAACGCTTTCCTCGCATGATACTTCCGAGAAAAGTAATATACTTGAAAGTCGCTTTGAATGTAGTAGTTATAAATGCTGTCAAACGCTTTCCTAAAAGCATAAATAAATCCAAAATATGTTGGGATGCCTCTCCCCTTTTCTCCTTCTTTTGATAAAAAGTATTTACGCTCGCCTTAAAAGTTAGCTATTTCTGAATCCTCCAGCCTTATCCTTTCAGCGGAGAGCGCTTTTTCCGAAATTCTTTTGTAACTTTGCAATTCAAGCTCTCATATTTTTAATTTAATAAAAATCTTACCCACGATGCGACTCGTCGTTCTCTACATATTTCTGTTCATCATTTCAATTTTTGCCTATGCTTCCACTGCTGACGATATAAATCGTCTCCGCGAGGCGGCTGACAGCCTCCACAGTGTCGGACGCACCGATTCGGCAGCGATCGTGGGTGCACAGGCAGTCCAACTGGCTTTGAAGCAGGGCGATGCATTGCAAATCGTCGGGGCACGATCGTCGCAGGGCGTTTATCTACGTTCGCTCGGCCGTATAGAAGAAGCCCTCGAGAGTTACGAACAGGCGCTCCAGATCGTCACATCCGATGAATTTCGCAGAGATCCGAGTCAGTAAGCAATCGAGGAAATCGCATCCCTTTACATCAATCTCGCTGTTCTCAATCTGGACACCCAGCACAAAGAGCAAGCGGTGCGCAACGCTCTTCAGGCGGGAGAATGGATCAGGAAGAGCGACGACCGACAATTGCGTAGCACTATCTACGGGGTTGTGGGATCGGTTCTTACCGGTTGTGGCGAACTCCAACAAGCCTCTGAATTCCAACGGCATGCTTATGAGGACGCGCTCGCGTGCGGAGATATTGAAGCAGCCTTCAGGGCAGCCGCCTACACGATGCTCATCGACGACCGGTTAGGGAAAAAATCCGATTCGCAGGCATGGCGCGACAAATGTGAGGAACTCCTTCCGCAGATTAAATCCATGATGGCGAAACTGGTTTATTATCAGGCAGAATGTTCGATATGTCTGAAAAATCACGACAACCGTGGGGCTATCAAATGGTTTGACAAAATTCTTAACACCGAGGGGATCGATCAGTTGCCATTTGTGAAATTCGACTGCTACAACAACCTTCATCTCGCGTACGCCGACCTCGGCGAATATCAGAAAGCATATGATGTCCTTATCGAAAGCAACATTCTCAGGGATTCCCTCTGGCAACAGGAGAAAGCCGAGAGTCTGCGCGACCTGACCGTCAAATATGAGACCAAAGAGACCGAACTCGCCCTTGCTCAGAGCGAATCACGCCGGAGCCGTACGCTCATGTGGCTATTCGCATCGCTCGGTTTGCTGCTTATCGGTGGAATATTGTTTGTGGTCTATGCCGGACGTCAGCGTCGGCGCCGCATGCAGAAGGAAATTGAGTTTGCCAATTTACGTGCCGACATCGGCCGTCAACTGACCGCTCAGTATATCGAGGGTCTCGAAAGCGAACGTCTTCGCCTTTCCAAGGAACTCCACGACGGTGTATGCAATGACCTTCTGGCTATACGTATGAATATCAACAATCAACACTCCCCGGAGAAAACAGCCCTATTGATCGACTCATGCCGGGAGTCAGTCCGGAGGATATCACACGAACTTATGCCTCCCGAATTTTCATACGCTTCCCTTGACGAAGTGGTCAGATTTCTTGTCAGGAAAAACAGCGATGCATCCGAAGGGCGCATTGATTTCGACTACCACTCCTCCACCGATACCGACAGTTGGAACGTTGTTCCTGATGCAGTGGCTCTTGAAGTCTACCGCATTATTCAGGAGGCCATCGGTAATGCCGTCAAACATTCCGGAGCCGACCACATCAGCGTCAGTCTTTCACTCGAGCATGACCTGCTGACGGCAGTGGTGAGCGACAACGGCAGATTCAAAAACACTCACGGAAAAGGGATCGGTCTTGAATCAGCCAGAAGAAGGGCTGACTCAATAAGCGGAAAAATTGATTTTGACTTCAATAATCCTTCCGGAAGCACTGTCACACTTAAAGTCGCAATATAAAACCTGAAATTTTCAGCAGTAAAAAACCACGGAAAACCGTAATTGTTTGGTATCAAAAGTGAGACTAATTTTGCATATCTGTTAATATGCACAAATTGTCTTTGTATGCCAGACTCTTCAGTCTTATCAAATATGAGTATCGCCGTTGTCGAAGACCATGATTTAGTAAGGGAGGGAATCTCCACCCTCCTCCATAATCAAGGGATCAACGATGTCGAAAAATTCGGTACGGCCCACGGGCTGATCGACTCTCTTGACAACAGTAGGAAATATGACTTCTATATCGTCGACCTCGAATTGCCCGACATGGACGGATTTGTGCTCATCGAGATGATCAGAGCCAGAAATCCTATTGCGAAACTCATCGTCAGCACTATGCACGACGAGATCTGGACGCTCCGAAAACTTCTGGCGAGAGACGTCAACGCCATAATCTATAAATCTTCGGGCGGTAACGAAATAATCGCCGCCATCAGGGAAGTATTGGCCGGAAACACATATTATTGCGATGAGGTCACAAAAGCCTTAGGAGTTGCGCGTGACAGTTCCCTCCACCCTTCCGTGAGAGAACTCGAAGTGCTCTATCACATCGCCCAGGGGAAGACCTCTCGAGAGATCGCCGGACTGATGTATGTCTCTGAGAACACCATTGAGGCTCACCGAAAATCATTGTTCTCAAAACTCGAAGCAGTAAATGTGGCCGATCTCATAGTCAAGGCAATAGATAAAGGATATCTCAA
Organism: uncultured Muribaculaceae bacterium; assembly: GCA_947173755.1. Taxonomy (GTDB): domain Bacteria; phylum Bacteroidota; class Bacteroidia; order Bacteroidales; family Muribaculaceae; genus Duncaniella. Next base: position 501 of record CAMWGM010000206.1, on the reverse strand, counting down.
GAAAAGCGGATTCCGCCGCTGAACGGTTGAGGTTTCTCAGGTGTCATTGTCTTTGCGCAACGTCAGCAATTATATTTTCGGGATTCTTTCTGCCTACTTTCTATTAACCGCTCTCGCTTCAGCGATCATCGAACAGAGGCACACTGACAATTTAATCTTGGTCTGATCATCCATGTTGCATAAGAAATCAATAAAAACCGCTATCGGAAAATCACAGGAGTCACCTCGAAAAATGTGGCGTCCTAAATCAGCCATGTCCGATTCTCCCGGCTCAACTTGTCCGTTCTGTCAAGCCGAAGTGAATCCGGGCGATACCATATGCTGTCAATGCGGCCACTCTCTTTCGCCGGACAAATGCTCTTTCTGCGGTTCGACGATGAAAGCAGGTGCCAAATTCTGCACGAGATGCGGACAGCCAAAAGCAGGATTGATCTGCGATAAATGCGGGACATTCAACTCGCGAAATTTTTGCCGAAAGTGCAATTCTCCCCTCACCCTGAT
>CAMWGM010000205.1 GCA_947173755.1 uncultured Muribaculaceae bacterium | reverse complement strand
GTTCTGCACCTCGGGGATGAAGACGGTGTCAGGTTCGATGCCGGCGGCGCGGTCGAGTGTGGCCGATGCTTCCTCCATGGTCATGTAGGGCTTCCCGCCGCGGAGCAGTTCGATGAAGTAGGGCGCGATGGCTTCGGGAGTGACCTCGATGCCATACTCCTTGAGTTGGCCGAGCGACTGGGTGAGGCTGCGGCCGAAGGATGCACCCTGCATGTAGGCTTCGGATGAGGCGGGAGGGGTGGAGGAGAGTTGGTCGGCCACGCCGCGGATGAACTCGTTCATCTGTCCGGCGGGAACCTGGTCGGTCTTATAGGAACCGGCCCAGTAGGTGGCGAGCGCACGTGCCACCGAGTCGGCCGGCTCGGAAGCGAATGTTCCGAGCGCGACCGACAGCAGTGTCAGTAATATGAGAACCTGCCGTTTCATCAGGCTTTCTTGATCACCTTCAGAAGTTCGACGTCAAAGATAAGTGTCGAGTTGGGGCCGATGGGTGATCCGGGCACGCCGTTGGGACCGTAGGCGAGTTGCGAGGGGATGAAGAGACGCCATTTCGAACCGGCTTTCATCAGCTGGAGAGCCTCCACCCATCCGGGGATCACCTGGGTGACGCCGAATGTGACGGGGTTGCCGCGGTCAACCGAACTGTCGAACACGGTGCCGTCGATGAGTTTGCCGGTGTAATGTACCTCCACCTGGTCTTCGGCCGTGGGGCGTTCGCCGTCGCCGTCGACAAGAACCTCATATTGCAGGCCGGAGGGAGTGATCTGCACTTCGGCACGTTTGCCGTTTTCCTCGATAAAACGCTTGCCGGCCTCTTCGTTCATCTTGCCCATTTCGGCAGCGGCGGCCTGCTGTTTCTCTTCCATAGCCTTGAAGTAAGCCTGGATTTCGGCTTTTGCCTCGTCATAAGTCATCTTGGGTTCGGAACCATAGAAGACGGCTGCGACACCGTCGGCGAAGTCCTGAACGTTGATTTCATTTATACCGCTGGCACGGAAATTATTACCCATGCTCAGACCCAGTGCGTAACTGATGCGGTCAAGTTCTTTCTGTTCCATAATTATATGTCGTTTTGTCTTAGAATTGATTTTAATTTGCAAAGATAAAGGTTTTTTCCATAATCTGCGTGCTCCGCGGTGATTAATTATGTTAAAACCTTTGAAACTTACGCCTATATAACGCCGTCAGCGGCCGATTGGTTGGTCGGCAGGATGTGGATATAAACCTATTTAATATGTTTTTCAGAAATTTTGACAACCTTTTATATGTGAAATAGCGGGATAATAACTAATTTTGCGTTTCAACTACACAACACAGATGAAACGACTTCCTATCATAGCGGCCGCGGTGGCCGGACTGGCTCTTCTGGCGGGAGCGGCCACCCGCAGCCCGAAGACCCAGATAGCACGCAACCTCGACATTTTCAATACGGTATATAAGGAATTGCAGACGTTCTATGTCGACTCGATCGATGCCGAGAAATCGATCGCCACGGCCATCAACGCCATGCTTTCCGACATCGACCCTTATACCGAATATATCCCCGAGAAGGAGCAGGCCAAGTTTCGCACGATGACCTCGGGCGAGTATGGCGGCATAGGTTCCATCATCCAGCAGCGTCCGGAGGGTGTCATCATCGCCGGGCCTTATGACGGAAGCCCTGCCGCGAAGGCAGGTCTGCGCACCGGCGACCTTATCCTCACGATCGACGGCGACTCGGTCACGAAACTCGACACTGAAAAGGTGTCGGAGCGACTCAAGGGTCCGCAGGGCACCATAGTGCATGTCTCGGTGAAACGTCCTCACGTGGCCGACTCGATGCTCAGTTTCGATATCAGGCGCGAGAAGATCCGTATGCCCTCGGTCCCCTACTGGGGGATGCTCCCCGACGGTGTGGGCTACATCGCTCTCAACACTTTCTCCGAGAAATCCTATCCCGAGGTGCGTGAGGCCACCGAGAAACTTCTCGCCGGGGGCGCGAAGAGCCTGATCCTCGACCTGCGCGGCAACGGCGGCGGACTCGTGGAGAGCGCTGTGCAGATCCTCGGCCTCTATCTTCCCAAAGGAACCACCGTGCTCAACACCCGCGGCAAGGGTGTGCTCGACGAGAGGGTCTACAAGACTTCCATCGCTCCGCTCGACACCAAGATACCCATGGCGGTGCTGATCGACGGCAGTTCGGCGTCGGCGTCGGAGATCGTGACAGGAGCCCTGCAGGATCTCGACCGTGCCGTGGTGGTCGGCAACCGTTCGTTCGGAAAGGGACTCGTGCAGAGCACCCGCCAGTTGCCTTACGACGGTCTGCTCAAGGTCACGACCGCGAAATACTATATCCCTTCGGGACGTCTCATCCAGGCGATCGACTACTCGCGCCGCAATCCCGACGGGTCGGTGGCACGTATCCCTGACTCGCTCACTTCGGTGTTCCACACTGCGGGTGGCCGCGAGGTGAGAGACGGTGGCGGTATCACTCCCGATGTCAAGGTGGAATATCCCGATATAAACCGTCTTACTTACAATGTGGTGCGTGATCAGTGGGCTTTCGATTTCGCCACCAAGTATGCGGCCGAGCACCCCTCGATAGCGGCACCGCGCGATTTCGTGGTGACCGACACGATCTACAGTCAGTTTATCGACTTCATCGATCCGGCGAAGTTCAACTATGACAAGGTATGCGAAACCGCCATCGAGCAGTTGCGCAAACTGGCCGAGAGCGAGGGCTATATGAACGACTCGACCAAGGCTCAGATCGATATCCTTGCCGGAATGTTGCGCCACGACCTGCGCCACGACCTCGAGCAGAACCGCCCGAACATCGCGCCTTATCTCGCTTCGGAGATCGTCGGCAGATACTATTATGATGCCGGCGAGGTGGAGAACTCCATCGTCAGCGACCGTGCCGTCGACTCGGCCCGCGCCATCCTGACCACCCCCCGCTATCAGAAAATCCTCCGCCCCGCCGGGAAATAACAAGGGTGCAACCTCCTGCATAAAAAAAATAAGTCAGAATCACAGTGTCGTGATTCTGACTTATTTTTTCCTTGTGCCTGATGGAAGGGTGCGCGTGGGGGGACTCGAACCCCCACGACGGAAGTCACCAGATCCTAAGTCTGGCGCGGCTACCAATTACGCCACACGCGCCTTTCGGTGTGGCAAAGTTACGAATTTTCCGCAACGGGTGCAAATTTTTTTTCGTCGCCCCACCTTCTTGAGCCTGAGGTGTGAGAAATCAGGAATTTTTTATGTACCTTTGCAATCTGAAACCATCCGACAAACGAAATATGCAGGAAAAAATCATTATCCTTGACTTCGGGTCGCAGACCACCCAGCTCATCGGCCGCCGAGTGCGCGAACTGGGCGAGTATTGCGAGATTGTTCCCTACAACAAATTCCCGTTCGGCGACGAATCGGTGATCGGTGTGATTCTCTCCGGCTCGCCGTTCTCGGTCTACGATGAAAAAGCCTTCCGCATGGAGGTGGAGCGTCTGCGAGGCACTCTCCCGGTGCTCGGCATCTGCTATGGCGCTCAGTTTATCGCCTACACTTCGGGCGGTAGCGTCGAGCCTGCTCCTTCGCGTGAGTATGGCCGCGCCCATCTGACCGATATCGACCACTCCGATCCTCTCATGAAGGATATCGAGAAAGGAGCGCAGGTGTGGATGAGCCACGGCGACACCATCACCTCGATCCCCTCTTCGTTCATGACGATCGCTGCGACCGATGAAGTTCCCATCGCCGCCTATCACGTCCAGGGCGAGCAGACATGGGG
>CAMWGM010000204.1 GCA_947173755.1 uncultured Muribaculaceae bacterium | reverse complement strand
AATCGCAGATTTTTAGTAACTTTGCGAGTTGAACAACCCAACACCATCCGAAAATGAACAACCAAGGCTCTATGTGGGCACAGATACCCCCGGTCACCAAGAACCTGATAATCATTAATTTCATCGTCTGGCTGGCGATGTTCATCCTGCCCCGGCATCTCGGAGGCGATCTCACCGATTTCGCAGGTCTCCACTATTTCCGTGCGTCCGATTTCAACCCGGTCCAGTTGATCACATATATGTTCATGCACTCCACGGGAAATATTGCGCACATCTTCTTCAACATGTTCTCTCTGTGGATGTTCGGCATGACACTCGAGCGCACTATGGGCTCGCCACGCTTCCTGTTCTACTATCTTTCATGCGGCATCGGCGCGGCTCTCGTGCAGGAACTCATCTGGGCTCTCACATGGGAGGACTCGTTCGTAAAGATGATCGCCGCAAGTTATCACATCGATTTTCCCGAGGCGCGCGAGGCTCTCGGACAGATGATGCTCAGTGAACAGGGACGTCAGACCATCAGCAAATCTCTCGACATTTTCGTCACCATCGGTGCCTCGGGTGCCGTCTACGGTGTGCTGCTCGCATTCGGTATGCTCTTCCCCAACGCACCCCTCTATCTCTTTTTCATCCCTGTCCCCATCAAGGCCAAGTGGATGGTGATAGGCATGGGTGTCATCGAACTTCTGATCGGTCTGAGCGAGGCACGCGGAGTCAGCGACGGAGTGGCCCACTTCGCCCATCTCGGAGGAATGATATTCGGTTTCCTCATTCTCTGGTACTGGAAAAAGAAAGGAACTTTCGGACATGGCGGGGGGATCTATTAAGCAACTGCTTCATAAATTTCGCTCTCAGCCGATGCTGATGCAGATCATCGGCATCAATATCGCTGTGTTCCTGCTGCTTAGGTTGGCAGCGATCGTCGGGATGTTCACGGGTCTCGACTCGATCGCATCCACACTCATGGGTTGGTTGGAACTTCCGAGTTACACCGCGAGGTTCATCGTGCGCCCCTGGACACTCGTCACATACATGTTCACCCAGTGGGACGTGATGCACATTCTCTTCAACCTGCTGTGGCTCTACTGGTTCGGGACACTTTTCACGATGGCCGCCACACCACGGCAATTGCTCGCGCTTTACATTCTCGGCGGACTCGGAGGCGGACTGCTTTTCATGCTGGGTTATAATCTTCTGCCCCATTTCCGGTTTGTCAACGGAGTTCTGATCGGTTCGTCGGCCTCGGTGATGGCCATAGTCACCGCCACGGCTATCATGATGCCCGATTTCAGGATGAATCTTCTGCTTTTCGGGTCGGTCAGACTCAAATGGATCGCCATCGCTACGATCGTTCTCGTTCTGATAGGAGTGACCGGTGCAAACGCCGGAGGCGAGATGGCTCATATCGGCGGTATGGCGGTAGGAGCCGCGTGGGCTCTCGGAATGCGCCGGGGCCGTGACTTCACACGCCCGGTCTGCCGGCTGTTCGACCGTATCGCCAACATCCGCGTAAAACCGACACGCCCTGTTCCGCCACACCGTCGCGACAACCGCTCCGGACTCAGCGACACCGACCGCGCCACTCTTGACGCTATCCTCGAAAAGGTCAAGAAATCAGGCTACACCGCCTTGACACCTGAAGAAAAGAGACTGCTTTTCGACATCAGCCGAAACATCCGTTAATTCCTCCTGATGAACCGCAAGACAAAATATATTTTTCGCCCGCTGCGTCTCACCGCCAATATGCTGATGCTGATCGTCAACATACTGGCCGCACTGCTTATGATAGCATCGGCTTACGGAGGAACAGTCGACCCTTACCGCTCAGCCATCCCGGCTATTCTCGCCATGATGTTTCCCTACATCACCACCGGATGTCTGATCCTTCTCGTGGCCGACAGTTTCTTCTTCCGCAAGACGTCGCTCGTCATCGTCGCGGCGATAATAATCTGTCTGCCCCCGCTGCTGACATTCTCCCCTGTCAATCTTCCCCACGCGCCTCTGACCGAGAATGAAAAAGAGCGGTCGTTCACCTTCCTAACCTACAATGTGCTTCACTTCTGGGATTGCCGTGGAGTGCAGGAAAATCTGTCGTCAAACGCCACGATTGACTACATCCTGTCAACCGATGCCGATATCGTCAACCTTCAGGAAGTTGAGTTTGTCAAGACATGGCCATTGTGGAAGGTGACTCCTGAACAGATCCAGTTGCTGGCCGAGCGCTATCCCTACCGTCTGGTCAATGTCTCCAACCAACTCGCGTTTCTCTCGAAATATCCATTCGAGAGAGTCGAACTGACCGATGCCGACGACTATCTGCTCAGCCATATGGCTCTTTTCAAAATGAACGTCGAGGGGCGGCGTCTCTACGTCTTCGACGTCCATCTGAAAAGCATCGGCCTCAACCCGGAGGACAAGGAACTCTACATGAGCCTAACAAAGGACACTCCGCGCACCGAAGCCGCCCTGCGTCGCGAACTCGGCAAAGTGAAGCATCAGTTGCTGTCGAAACTCGCGTCGGCGTTCCGGCTCCGTGCCGACCAGGCCCGCTACATCAGGCGGTTCATCGATGAAAAACTGCAGGGATGCAACGTCATCGTGGCCGGAGACTTCAACGATATTCCCGGATGTTATGCAATACGCACGATAATGGGCGATGACATATCCGATGCATATCGACAGAATGCCCTCGGACCCACAATCACCTATCATCTAAACCGCTTCCATTTCCGCATCGACCACGTACTTTACCGCGGTGATATGGAGGCTGTCAATATCCATCGTGAGCCGGTGCCCTCTTCCGACCATTATCCCTTACTCACCACTTTCGTGTGGGATAAAGAATAAACCGTAACCTTTTTCCTCGTCATGCCAAATCAAGATATAAATCAGGAAAACACTTCAGATATGAACAAAATTCTCACTGCCGCGGCACTGACCGCCGCCATCGGACTCTCCTCCTGCGGAGGAAGTCGCACCAATCCCTTCTTCGAGGCCTACGACACGCCTTACGAAATCCCTCCCTTCGACAAGATCGAGTATTCCGACTACCTGCCGGCTGTCGAGAAAGGCATAGCCGACCAGAAAGCCGAGATCGACGCCATAGTCAAGCAGCGTTCGACTCCCGACTTCGAAAACACTATCCTCGCCATGGAGAAGAGCGGCGAACTCCTCAACAAGGTGATGCTCGTCTTCGCGTCGCTCGACGAAACCGACAACAACGAGCAGATGCAGGAACTTTCGGAGAAAATCTATCCGATGGTCTCGGAGGCTTCCGACGAAATAGCCATGAACCCGCTTCTCTTCGAGAAGGTGAAATATGTCTATGAGAACCGCGACAGCATGGGTCTCGACACCGCTCAGAAACGTGCGGTCGAGGAAACTTATAAGTCGTTCGCACGCTCGGGCGCACTGCTTTCCGATGCCGACAAAGAGCAACTCAAGGCGGTCAACAAACGACTCACCGATCTCTATCTGACATTCAACAAAAATCTCCTCGCCGCCACCAACGAATTCGAACTCGTGGTCGACAACGAGGAGGATCTCGCAGGAATTCCCGCCGGCATCGTTGCCACTGCCGCCGAGGAGGCAAAAGCCCGTGGCAAAGAGGGCAAGTGGGTGTTCACTCTCCATGCTCCCTCACGTCTTCCGGTGCTCAAATATGCCGACAACCGCGACGTGCGCAAGAAAATGTATGAGGGCTACATGAATCTCGCTTCACAGGCTCCCTATGACAACCGTCCCGTAATCAACGACATCGTTCACGCCCGCGCCGAAAA
>CAMWGM010000203.1 GCA_947173755.1 uncultured Muribaculaceae bacterium | reverse complement strand
CCTATACCGAGGCGAACGCCTGCATCGATCAGTTTACGGGCGAACGAGACGCGTTTAGCACCTCCGAGGAAGAGCACGTTGAGAGTGCGCGTGATTTCGGGCATTTCCAATGCCGGTGTCGTTTCGAGTTGTGCCAAAATTATTTTTTCAGGGGAAAGGATTGACATTAGACATTGTAGATGCCCGCTTTATACCGGGCCAGATTTTCAGGACGGGTGAACCAGTCGATGGTCTTGCGCAGCCCGTCTTCGAGCGAATGGGTCGGACGCCAGTCGGTGAGGGTTGTGATAAGAGTATTGTCGCCACAAAGTCTGAACACTTCGCTGCCCGCAGGACGCAGACGAGCCTCGTCGGTGACAAACTTCACATCTTTTTCCATCAGCGCCGCGATGGTCTGAAGGGTGGTCAGCATGCTGACTTCCGTTCCCGTAGCGATGTTGATCTCGCGTCCCTCCAGCCCCGGAGTCTCTCCGAGTGCTATGAAACCTGCAGCCGTATCGGCCACGAAGTTGAAGTCTCGGGTCGGAGTGAGATCGCCCACTTTGATTTCAGTGGCACCCGATGCTATCTGCGTGATTATTGTCGGGATGATCGCTCTGGCGCTCTGGCGCGGGCCGTAGGTGTTGAACGGTCTTGCTATCGTCACGGGGAGCCCGAATGCGTTGTGAAAACTCAACGCTATCGCATCGGCTCCGATCTTGGTGGCGCTATATGGCGATTGCGGCTGACGTGGATGTGCCTCGTCAATAGGCACATAGCGGGCTGTCCCGTAGACCTCGCTCGTGGAGGTGACGACGATTCGGCTGACTCCCGCGTCGCGCGCTGCCTGACACATGTTGAGTGTCCCTTTGACGTTGGTGTCTACATAACTGTCGGGAGCGACATAACTGTAGGGGATCGCTATAAGCGCGGCCAGATGGTAGATGGTATCAACCCCTTGCGCTATGACCCTGCAGAAGTTGGGGTCGCGGACATCCCCCGTCACTATTTCAAGACCGGGATGCTCGACTCCTTCAAGCCATCCCCACGAGTTGAACGAGTTATACTGGCAGAGAGCCCTGACCGCATAACCTTTCGCGAGTAGAGCCTCCGTGAGATGTGAACCGATGAAGCCGTCAGCACCTGTGACGAGCACTTTCCTATTGTTGTTTCCGTCCATCTCAGATCACTTTTGAGAAATAATAATCGTAAGTCACACCCGACTCGGAGTTCTTGTAGCGAAGATGCATCCTTTTGCCGTTGAGAGTGAGGATCGAGAGGGGAGTGGTGCCTCTGATGAGGTGGAGTTCCACAGGTGGTTCATAATATCCGCCTGCATCGTCGGTGTGACCGAAATCAAGGTAGAGGGTTTCCTCGTCGCGGCTCCACATTCCTTTCCAACGCATGAAGTCGGCATGCGGGAAAGTCTGCTGGATCTGCACTATGTCTGTCTGAAACGAGAATGTGTAAAGAAGCACTTCGTCAGACAGCAGATCCTGTTCTGCGCCGTCGGCAGTGAGAGTGTCGAGTGTCCACCATCCGAACAGATCGCCTATATCGCCGTCATTGCGGGTGCACCCTGATGAAAGAACGGTCAGCAGCAGTCCTGCCAACAATATGAAATATTTTCTTCTCATTTTTTCAGATTAAAAATTCCGTCATATTTTACGCTCACCAGCGCTCCGAAAGAATTGCCAGGCATCGTGCCGCGATCTAATTCGACTTTTCCGTTGAGGGTAAGTCCTTTTACCGACGCCGGTTTCCACTCGGCCTCAGCCATGACCGCAGTAAGAGAAATAGGACGTGGCAGGATGAACTGCCCGTTACCCCATGCTTTCCTGTAGCCCCCCTTCACCCGGTAGGTCACCACCGGTGATACGCGACCCTCGACAGCGATGTGAAATCCTCGCGTGAGATTGGTCATGTAACTCGGATATCCGTTAACATTGTAAGCCGGGCTCATCACCATCGGTGTTCCTATACCCATGCCGTAATTGGCATAGGCGCGGTGGGAGCGGTTGTTGTAGTAGTCGTCACTTCCCGACGCATGGCCTGTGATGGTGATTCCGTTGAAGTCGGCGGGATTGAGATGGATCGGGCCGCTCTGGTTGGTGAAGTCGAGATATTCGATGACCGCTCCGCTGACCACACTGTTGGGATCGGCAGCCTTATATTCGATGCCCCAAAGTCCGTCGAAACCGTTCATCTTACCCATACCGGAACCATCCTCCCAGGGATTCGAGAGATAGGCCATCACTTCAGCACCGTTTCTCAGGCGGTAGCGTAACTTGAGGTCGATACTCCCGAGGTGATTACCGGTATAGAATCCACCCTCTTCATGGTCGTTGATCGGAACCAGCATTTTCAGGAATGTCTTGAACGTGGCGGGATAGTTGAACTCCTGTGTGAACCTGCCCTTGTCATAAAACTGTTCATATCCTCCGAATTCGGCTGCTGCCTGCAGACCGGCAGTCACTGAAAAGCGTTGACGCGGATCGGTGCGGAAATAGATGCACTTGTAGTTGAACCACTCGCCGGTCGTAAGGTGATCGTTATAATAATTATACTGATCTTTCAGCCAACCGTTGTCGACAAATTTCCCATAGGCCACTTCACCGGCTATCTGCACTGCTCCGCGTGTAAAGGGAATATCGACGAAACCGATGAAACCGGCTCGTGCCCCCGGAATCGGGCGTGTGTTGCCGCTTTCGACAATGTCGCCGCTCGTCAGACGGTTGTTGAGCATTTTCGAACCGGTTTCTTTCATGCCTACTGTCAGAAATACACGCCGGTATTTCAGTTCACCATACAGTTGTTGGATCCACGCTGTCGCCGGTCTCACTCCGTGTGTCCCCCAGCCTGATCCGGGATAGAAACGTTCGTAGTCGACGGCTGAGGAATAACCTCCGATCAGATCGACGCCGAATCCATAACTGAAACGGTCGCTCATCTTCATGGGTCGCCACACTTTTGCTTCGATCTTCGACGTGAGCGACTGTGTGTTGCGCCCGTGGTCAAGCGAAGCGATATAGAAAGGTGCGAAATCTCCCGAGGCCGCTCCGAGTGTCACGTTCCCCTCATAGTTGACGGGATATTCGGCACGCGCTGCCGCCACAGCACCTGCGGCTATAGCAGCAAGCAACATCATGCGCCTCACGCCGGAGAAATGAAATATTTTTGTCATCAACTTTTTCATGTCAAGGTGTGGATTGACTCTCCGCGGAGCCGGCTCCTCAGAGATTGAATGTACAAAGATAGACAATTTTCCGCAATCTTCAGCCTGTTAATATGAAAAACTGACAAAATCGGATATATGTCATCACCACGACCCGATTAACAAACTTTTATTCAAAATTTCAGATGAGTTGTCAAAAAATTTCATTACCTTTGCGGAAACAACAAACCCAAATATCATCAACCTCCAATTTACACTTAATCTATGGTAAATTATAAGGATCTCGGTCTTGTAAACACCAAAGAGATGTTTGCCAAGGCCATCAAGGGCGGCTATGCAGTTCCTGCCTTCAACTTCAACAACATGGAGCAACTCCAGGCTATCATCAAAGCTGCCGCTGAAGAAAAATCTCCCGTTATCCTTCAGGTTTCGAAGGGTGCACGTAACTATGCCAACCCCATCCTGCTCCGCTACATGGCTCAGGGTGCTGTAGAATATGCCAAGAGCCTCGGCTGGGAAAATCCCCAGATCGTTCTTCACCTCGACCATGGTGACAGTTTCGAACTCTGCAAGGATTGCATCGACCACGGTTTCTCTTCCGTAATGATCGACGGTTCTCACCTTCCCTACGAGGAGAACGTTGCCC
>CAMWGM010000202.1 GCA_947173755.1 uncultured Muribaculaceae bacterium | reverse complement strand
ATCTACGGCACCGAACTCCGCGAGGATCCCGATGTGCCCTGTCCTCTTGTCGCCGATATGTCGTCTGACATCTTCTCGCGTCCCATTGACGTCGCCAAATATGATCTGATCTATGCCGGTGCACAGAAAAATCTCGGCCCGGCCGGCGTGACTCTCGTGATCGTCAAAGACGAGGCGCTCGGCAAAGTTGACCGCCCCATCCCCACCATGCTCGACTACCGCACCCATATCAAGAAGGGTTCGATGTTCAACACTCCTCCGGTTCTTCCCGTCTACAGTGTCCTGATGACCCTCCGCTACTACAAGGAGATCGGCGGTGTCAAGGAGATGGAACGCCGCGACCTCGAAAAGGCTAAACTGCTCTATGACGCGATCGACGCAAGCAAGATGTTTGTCGGCACAGTGACCGATCCCGCCTCACGCTCCATCATGAACGTCACTTTCGTCATGACTCCCGAATATAAGGACCTTGAGAAAGACTTCGTCGACTTCTGCTCGGCACGCGGCATTGTCGGTATCAAGGGTCACCGCTCCGTAGGAGGTTTCCGTGCCTCTCTCTACAACGCACTTCCCAAGGAGAGCGTAGAGGTGCTCATCAAGGCCATGAAGGATTTCGAAGCAGAACACGCAAAATGAAAGACAGCATGAAGATTCTCATTGCCACCGAAAAACCATTCGCCGGTGTAGCGGTCGAAGGAATGAAGAAAGTCATCGACGAGGCAGGCGCCGAACTCGTGCTTCTCGAGAAATATACCGACCGTCAGCAGTTGCTTGATGCCGTGGCCGATGTCGATGCCCTCATCATACGCTCTGACAAAGTTGACGCTGATGTTATCGGTGCCGGAAAGAACCTTAAGATCGTTGTCCGTGCCGGTGCCGGATATGACAACGTAGATCTCGAGGCTGCCACCGCGGCAGGTGTCTCGGTGCAGAACACTCCGGGTCAGAATTCAAACGCCGTGGCCGAACTCGTGTTCGGACTCGCCACATTCATGGCCCGCAACATGTTCAACGGCACTTCCGGCTGGGAACTCAAGGGAAAGACCCTCGGCATCCAGGCTTTCGGTCAGGTTGGCCGCAACGTGGCCCGCATAGCCCGTGGTTACGAGATGAACATCTCGGCTATTGATCCATATTGCCCCGATGATGTGATGCTCGATGCAGGTGTCACACCCGTGCACTCTGTCGAGGAACTTTATGCCACCAACCGTGTTGTCTCGATCCATATTCCCGCTACTCCCGAGACACGCGAATCTATCGGCTATGAACTCGTCACACGTATGCCTAAGGGCGGACTTCTCATCAATACCGCCCGCAAGGAGGTGATCGACGAGGCCGGTCTTATGCAGGCTCTCACTGATCGTCCCGACCTGAAATATGCCGCTGATGTCGCTCCGGCCCGCGCTGCCGAATTTGAGGCTATGTTCCCCGGCCGCGTATTCTTCACCCCCAAGAAAATGGGTGCCCAGACCGCCGAAGCAAATATCAACGCAGGAATAGCCGCAGCCCGTCAGGTGATCGATTTCCTCACCACAGGTGCCGACCGTTTCCGCGTCAACAAATAAAAACGAAAATCAATTCACCGTCGGAGGGCGACCCTTGCCGGATGCGGCAGGAGTTGCCCTCCCGATTGTTTTCCTTAAACATTCTTCCTTTCAGCATGTCTGCGCCCGCTCCGCAAAAAATCATCTTTACCAACGACATTACTCCGATTCTTGTCAGCCTCGCGGCTGAAATGACACCTTCCTCTGTCTTTGTCGTCACTGATGCCAATGTGGCAGCCAAAGTGCTTCCCTCTCTTGGCCTTCCCTCGGAATGGGAAGTGATAGCCGTGCCTCCCGGCGACACCAATAAAGATCTCGACTCGCTTGCGCTTATCTGGAGAAGTCTCACGTCAGGAGGTGCTACGCGCAAAAGTCTTGTAGTCAATATCGGCGGGGGAGTGGTGACCGACATGGGCGGCTTTGCTGCCGCAACTTTTAAACGTGGCGTCCGTTTCATCAATGTGCCTACGACTCTGCTCTCGGCAGTCGATGCTGCCGTAGGAGGCAAGACCGGCATTAATTTCGAGGGATATAAAAATGAGATAGGCGTCTTCGCGAATGCTGACGCGGTGGTCATCTCCACCGTCACTTTCTCTACATTGCCTCCGGTAGAGATCCTCTCAGGATATGCCGAAATGATCAAACATTCCCTTCTCGAAGATCGGGAGTCGTTCGGGCGACTGCTTGCTTTTGACATTTCCGAAGCCGATGCTGACCGTCTGCTCCACCTGCTTGAAGAAAGCGTCCGCGTGAAAGAGCGGATCGTGACTGCCGATCCTCGTGAAAAGGGGATCAGACGCGCGCTGAACCTGGGGCATACCGTCGGGCACGCATTCGAATCAATCGCTCTCGAACGCCATGCTCCCGTTCCTCACGGGCAGGCCGTAGCGTGGGGGACGCTGGTTGAAATGATTCTCTCACATATCAAGACAGGATTTCCATCGGGCCATCTCCACACATTCGCTTCATATCTGAAGAATCAGGGATATGGTGTGCCCTCGATCACGTGTGACGACTATCCACGGCTCATCTCTCTGATGCGTCACGACAAGAAAAACGATACCCCCGATGCTATCAATTTCACTCTGCTCAGAGAAGTCGGAGAACCTATGATCGATCAGACTGCCTGCGAAGAGGAAATTAAAACCGCTCTTGACATTTTCCGCGATTTGCTACAATGATCCACGAATATCGTTCTCCCGAACCCTTCATGCTTGAGTCGGGAGAGTTCCTTCATGACTTCACCATCGCCTATCACACTTTCGGAACATTGTCGGAAGAGAAAGATAATGTCGTGTGGGTGTGTCACGCCCTCACCGCAAACTCCGACGTTGCCGACTGGTGGCCGGGAACTGTAGAGAAAGACCGTTTCCTTGATCCTTCACGATGGTTTGTTGTCTGCGCAAATATCATAGGCTCCCCGTACGGCACGACTGCTCCGCTTCACACAAATACTCTGACCGGACAACCTTATTATAAAGATTTCCCGCGTTACACAATCCGCGATATCGTCAACGCCCACCGTTTGCTCGCCGATCACCTCGGATTCGGACGCATGCACACTCTGATCGGTAGTTCTGTCGGTGGATTTCAGGCTGTCGAGTGGGCAGTCAGCGAACCTGACCGGTTCGAACGTCTCGTTCTGCTCGCCACCGATGCTCAGGCAAGCCCGTGGACTGTCGCAATAGACGAAACACAGCGGATGGCGATCGAAGCCGATTCCACCTGGGGAGAACCACGTGCCGATGCCGCTGCTGACGGACTTGCCGCTGCCCGTGCCATAGGACTTCTGACATATCGCGGTCCCTCAGGATATAATCTCACCCAGCAGGATCCTCGGGAAATCGAGCCGGGCACGTTGCGTCGCGCCTGCACATATCAGCGATATCAGGGTGAAAAACTCGTGCGTCGTTTCGACGCCTATTCCTATCATGCTATTCTGAATGCTTTTGACACCCATGATGTGGGTCGGGGCCGCGGAGGTATAGAGGCGGCACTTCGCCGCATAAGTGCCGGGACACTGGTGATAGGTCTGACCACCGATATAGTTTTTCCTCCGGAAGAGATGAAACGCCTTGCATCCCGTATCCCCGGTGCAAGTTATGCCGAGATAGAATCCCCGTTCGGCCATGACGGTTTTCTCGTCGAAGCCGATCAACTCAATGATCTGATGATACCTTTTATGTGTGAAAAATAAGGTTATTTTTTCAAAAGCAAAAAAAATTTCAATTGGCATGAACCTTTTTTTCGCCCGTGATGTTTTA
>CAMWGM010000201.1 GCA_947173755.1 uncultured Muribaculaceae bacterium | reverse complement strand
GTCCTCAAGGATATCCAGTTCCACCCTGTAAAAGACAATATCCTCCACATCGATCTTCTCGAAGTAAACGACAAGAAGCCCGTTGTAGTCGAGGTGCCTGTCAAACTCGAAGGTCACGCCGAAGGTGTGAAGGCCGGTGGTAAACTGACCCTCTCCATGAAGAAGATCAAAGTCAAGGCTATCTATACCGAGATCCCCGAACGTGTCGTCATCAACGTCGATCACCTCGGTCTCGGCAAGACTCTCCAGATCGGCGAACTCCACTTCGACGGTCTCGAACTGATGAACGCCAAGAACGCTGTTGTCTGCGCCGTCCAGCTCACCCGTGCTGCCCGTGGTGCCCAGGCCAACGCTCAGTAATCCCTGCGCAAGCCTTTACAGCGATAAACCTTATTCTTCTGACCGGCCTCACAGATGCTCCCGAAGTATGTGTGGCCGGTCATTGTTACATCTCCTCTGATTATCGATTAATATGAAGTATTTGATTGTAGGGCTTGGAAACATCGGAGCCGAGTATCATCAGACGCGTCACAATGCCGGCTTTATGGTGGTGGACTGTCTGGTGGACAGCGTAGGCGGATCTTTCTCGACCGAACGCTATGCCGACGTGGCACACATCCGCGTCAAGAACGCCCAGCTCACTGTTATCAAGCCTTCCACTTACATGAATCTTTCGGGCAATGCTGTCCGATATTGGCGCGACAAGGAAAATATTCCTCTCGAGAATATCCTCGTCGTTGTCGACGACTGCGCGCTTCCCTTCGGAGCAATCCGGATACGACCGTCAGGGAGCGATGCGGGACACAACGGACTGAAAAACATTGCCCTGATGCTCAACAGCCAGGCATATGCGCGCCTGAAATTCGGAATAGGCAATGACTTTCCCCGAGGCACCCAGATAGACTATGTGCTTGGGAAGTTCCCGCCTGAGCAACTCGAAGCAATGGGCGATCGGCTGAAGACTGCCTGCGAGGCCATCAAGACGTTCTGTCTCGCAGGAATACAGACCGCTATGTGCCAGTTTAACAACAAATGATCTGCAATCGAAATGAATGAAGTCAGAATAGACAAGTGGTTGTGGTCGATGCGTGTTTTCAAGACGCGCACCATCGCCACCGATGCGTGCAAAAAAGGTCGGGTGCTTATGGGTGGACAGCCGGTTAAGCCTTCGCGGCCCATAAAGGTGGGCGATCTTATTGATGTGCGCCGTCCCCCGGTTACCTATACATTTCGTGTCAAGGCTTTGACACAGAACCGGCTCGGCGCTAAACTCGTCCCTGACTATATGGAGAATGTCACTCCCCAGAGCCAGTTGGATCTCCTCGATGTGGTCAGGATCACCGGTTTTATCGATCGCCGGAAGGGTCTTGGCCGTCCGACCAAACGAGAGGGTCGCGAACTCGCGCGTTTCTCCGAAGAGATGTCAGACGGCTGGGATGTCGACTTCTTCGACGATGATGATACTGAAGAGACCTCCGAAGACTAACACCTTTTCAATTTTCTAATTGCCTTCTCCGGTGTGATTGGAGAAGTAATCTAATAAGACCTCGGCTGAAACTTCGCCCGGGGTCTTTACTGTCAGTAGAGCGGGGCGCGTGTTCTCGGCAAAGAAACGGCCGAGTACTCTTTCGAGACTCTTTTCCGATTCAGCCTCGAAGTAAGCGAGACCGTAGCCTTCGCAGAGTTGACGCAAAGGAAGCCTCACGCTCCCGACGAAATACTCTTCGAGTTCGTCGAGATTTCGGGTG
Organism: uncultured Muribaculaceae bacterium; assembly: GCA_947173755.1. GTDB lineage: Bacteria > Bacteroidota > Bacteroidia > Bacteroidales > Muribaculaceae > Duncaniella. Next base: position 2,084 of record CAMWGM010000201.1, on the reverse strand, counting down.
CTTTCGATGAACCGGAAAATACCCCCGCCTCCGTTCTCAATCACGATGATTTTCAATCGTGGCGAAAGGAGCGTGGAACTCAGAGCGGAAATGTCATATTGCATAGACATGTCGCCGGTGATGAGGAGTGTCAGCCCGGAGGAAAAGACCGACGCCCCGAGAGCGGTTGAAGTGCAGCCGTCTATACCGCTGACTCCTCGGTTGCATTCGCAGGAATGAAGGGTAGAACAGTCCATCAGTTGGGCATAACGGACCGGTGTCCCGTTAGAGAGTTGAAGATCGGTCCCACGCGGAATTGATTTGAAAAGTGAGGCAAATGCTTTAAGATCGCTCCATGGGGCTCGGGCAATTTTTAGCACGTGTTCTTTCGCTGCCCTTTCAGCCACCTTGTGCCAGAGTGTGGAGTAATCAGAGGGGGCTCGGTGAGGCTGGAGTGCCGATGCAAGTTGGCGGATGAAGACCGGTGCTTCCATTTCGATCCTGCGCGTTAGATGTCTGAAGCAGTCGATTGTCGTGTGAGAGATGCCGATGTGCCAGTGCTCCACTTCGCGGGGCATTTCCCTTATCCATGCCTTGATCATACGGGAGATGAGTGCTCCTCCGATGGTCAATACTACGTCGGGACGGAGGGCTTCACGTTCCTCTTCAGTTATTCTGCAGAGAGTTGCATCTATGCGGCTTATGAATTCGGGCGAATGGAGATTGGCTACAGTCTCCGTAAGCACGATCACGTTTGGAAGGCGCGCGAGTTTGCTTAAAGCCCGATTGAGGGATGTATTCGGCCGGTGAAAACCGGCAATGACCATCACTTTCCGGGGCGATGCGAGCATCTGTCCGAGCCGTCGGGCTTCGGCAGTCGGTAGTTCGGGTGTAGGAGTTGTCAACGAGACAACTCTCGGTTGTTCCGCCATGCGTTCCGATAACTTTCCGAGGGGAGCATCGAGACGTATGTTTATGTGGACAGGACCGACCCGCCCGTTTACCGCTTCGAGCAGACAGTCATTTATGACGCGGTCGGCAAACCATCGGTCGTTGTCATTGTCGGCTGCATTACAGATGTCGCAACTTCGCTTGACATATGGCGCAAGCGCGTCCTGTTGCCAGAGTGTCTGTGAATCGTCCTGATCGATCCACTCGAGCGGCCGGTCGGCTGAAACCACGATCAGCGGGATGCGTCGGTAGAAAGCCTCGGCAACAGCGGGAGCATAGTTGAGCAGAGCGGTGCCGCTCGTGCATACAAGCGCTACGGGTTTGCCTGACCTGATGGACATCCCCAGTGCTATGAAAGCAGCAGAACGTTCGTCTATCACGTGATACGTTTCGATTGCCGGATGACGCGCAAGGGCGACGATGAGAGGGGCGTTGCGGCTTCCGGGAGAGATCACTGCGCAATCGACGCCGTGGGCTTCGAGCAGATCGGCGAGTATCAGACATGATGCGTGGGTAGTGGTGACGGTCATTTCTGAGAGGTTGATTAGGAATTCTGACAACAAAATTACAAAATATCCTGTCTCGGGCGACATCTTTTTGCGGTTGAGAATTGTTAAAACTATAAAACAATTCCAGACTATGATTATCGCATCACAGAAACGCAAAGAAAATATTGCCGAATATCTGCTTTATATGTGGCAGATTGAAGATATAATCCGTGCCAACGATCTCGACATCGACAAGATCGAAGCCAACGTCATCTCCCGTTTCGATCTGACTGAAGACCAGAGGCGCGAGATGCGCGAATGGTATGAGTCGCTCATCGACATGATGCGCAGGGAGGGGGTAGAGAAATCAGGACATCTCCAACTCAACAAAAATGTCATAATCGATCTGACTGATCTCCATCTCGCGTTGCTGAAGGACCCCCGCTTCCCTAAGTATTCGGCCGAGTTCTATAAAACACTCCCGTATATCGTCGAACTCCGCTCCAAGAGCGGCGACGCACCGGCAGGCGAGATTGAGACCTGTTTCAACGCCCTTTACGGAATGCTGATGTTAAGGTTGCAAAGCAAGGAAATCACGCCCGCGACAAAAGAAGCGGTGGCACAGATTTCCAGATTTATTGCCGATCTTTCGCGCTCGTGGCACCT
>CAMWGM010000200.1 GCA_947173755.1 uncultured Muribaculaceae bacterium | reverse complement strand
GGGTAGGCAAGTTTACGAAGACCCCAGAGTTCTTCGTTGACGATAGATGCGCCGTTGTCGGTCAGCACCTTCTCGAATTTTTCTACCGCTTCCTTCATCTGCTGGTCAGATAAAACGGGAGTTAAAATGAAAACGGTTTCGTAATGATTCATTGTTGTAAATGAAGTTAATTGTGTGAGTTTTGCTTGGGTAGATTGCCCGCAGGCTTTCAAACCGGGTGCAAAGTTAGTGATTTTTCCCGATAATCAGGATGGGTTAATGTTTTTTAACACAGTGAGGGCCGATTTCTGAAATGAAATCGGCCCGCACCAATATAAATCAGTTTTAAAAAAGATTCGAGGAATGATTATTCACCGTCCCAACGCTTGAAGATTACGGTAGCATTGTGGCCACCGAATCCGAACGAGTTGCTGAGCGCAGCGCGGACGGGACGTTTCTGAGCTCGGTTGAAGGTGAAGTTGAGAGTGTAGTCGATCTCGGGATCCTCGTCACCCTCGGCGTGGTTGATGGTGGGGGGCACGATGCCGTCGCGACAAGCAAGCACGGAGAACATCGCCTCCATCGCGCCTGTGGCACCGAGAAGGTGTCCGGTCATCGACTTGGTCGAACTGATGTTGAGTTTGTGGGCCTGATCGCCGAAGAGTTCAACGATAGCCTTGACTTCCGAGCGGTCGCCTACGGGAGTCGATGTGCCATGGACGTTGATATAGTCAATATCCTCCGGTTTCATGCCGGCATCTTCGAGAGCGCTGCTCATCGAGAGGATAGCACCGAGACCTTCGGGGTGAGTGGCAGTGATGTGATAAGCATCCGCGCTCATGCCGCCACCGACCATTTCGGCATAGATTTTTGCACCGCGTGCTTTGGCGTGCTCAAGTTCCTCGAGGATGAGGACAACGGAGCCTTCGCCGATAACGAAACCGTCGCGTGACGCTGAGAAGGGACGCGAAGCACCTTCAGGATCATCGTTGCGGGTCGAAAGGGCGTGCATGGAGTTGAAGCCGCCGACACCTGCTGGGAAAACGGCAGCCTCGGCACCACCTGCTACGAATGCATCGGCTTTGCCGAGTCGAATGAGGTTGAATGCGTCGATGAGAGCGTTGTTGGAAGAAGCGCATGCTGAGACTACACCATAGTTGGGACCGTGCATGCCGTACTCCATCGAGATATGGCCTGAAGCGATATCGGCGATCATCTTGGGGATGAAGAACGGGTTGTATTTAGGTCCCATCTCTTCGCCGTGAAGGGCGAAGTAGCCGGCTTCTTCTTCGAATGTATGGAGACCACCGATACCGGCGGCGACGATCACGCCGACGCGGTTGGGGTTGTAGTTGGGAGCCTCAGTGATGTCGGAATCCTTGATGGCCTGACGGGCTGCAACAAGCGCATACTGGGCATAGAGGTCGAGCTGACGGGCTTTCTTGCGGTCGAAATGATCGGCAGCATTGAAATCTTTAACTTCGCAAGCGAATTTTGTGGCAAACTTCGAAGCGTCGAAATGTGTGATGGGGGCAGCGCCGCTCTTACCGGCCACGGCATTGTTCCAGGTGGTTTCGACGTCGTTGCCAATGGGGGTGATGGCACCGAGACCGGTGACAACTACTCTTTTAAGTTCCATTTAATTTTCCTGTAAGTTGTCACTCGGGGGATAAAAGGAGAAATCCGGAGCGACAATTCTAAAAGTAATAAAAATGGCTCCACACCGCGCAGTGGGGCGTGTGGAGCCTTGTGGTCACGGTCTACGTGATTTTTTTCTTTGTTTGGATGTCGAAATGCAAGAGCAGATCAACAGGAGAGACGAGGGCGATTAAGCCTTGGTCTTCTCGATGAAGGCGATAGCGTCGCCTACAGTCTTGATGTTCTCAGACTCATCCTGAGGGATGCTGATACCGAATTCCTTCTCAAACTCCATGATGAGTTCGACGGTGTCGAGGCTGTCAGCGCCAAGATCCTTGGTGAATTCGGCGGTTTCGGTTACTTCGTTTTCGTCAACGCCGAGTTTGTCGACGATGATAGTCTTAACGCGAGTTGCAATTTCAGACATAGTTGTTTTCGATGATGAGTGATTAGTAAATTCGTGTTTGAGAAAACGTTTTCACGTTTTGCGATGCAAAGGTATGAAAAAATAATATAATAGAAAACTTTTATGGTAGAAAGTTGCGATTTAGTCATCTTTTTACCTAAAAGCGGTATAAAATTGTTCAGTTTCACCGCTGAGTATTGCACGAAATAGTGGTCGATATGCAAAAATCAAGCGAATTTTTCTCTAAAAAAGCAGGAGAGATGGTCGGAAAAAAGAGGAAAGACAGAGGAATAACCCGTCGGCAGGAAATATTTTATGAGATTTAAAACATTTGGCAGATGATGCACGTTACGAGATATATACATATATAATTATGTATTATATTGAAATTACAATCTCATTATAGATATGAAAATAAATAGTATCGCAGCATTATGCTGTATCGGGCTTCTCGCGGGAGAGTTCGTTTCCTGCGGAGGTCACTCGGACAAAAGCCAGGAGAGTGTCGACATTAAGAGTTTCGCCTATAATCAGGTGTTGAAATCGGCCTCGAGAAATTATCTCCTGGTGATCGACGGACAACCTCACTATCTCAATATCGGTGCGGTTATAGAATGGCCTGAAAAGATCGGGCATCACGATATCTCGCAACTTCAGGATTCGTTGGCAAGTTATACGTTCGGCGATTCAATTTATTCAACGCCGGACGATGCTATCAGAAACTTCATAGACGGTGTGAAGGATCTTAAAGATTATTTCGGTGAAATAGACGAAATCAGCGTAGTCGACAGCATTCCGTCGGATGAGCCTGCCTTTATCCTCAAGACCGAGGCTTCCATGGTGGATATCAGCCGAGACTATGTTACTTATAAGGTGTCAAACTCCCAGTATCTCGGAGGCGCTCACGGTGAAGTGGCTTCGCTTCCGTTTACGTTCGATCTTGTAAACGGGAAGGTCATGACTCCCGACAGTTATTTCGTTGAAGGGGACAGTGTGAAGTCTGCTGTGATCGACATTGTGAAAGAATCTCTGGCTTACCAGTACGGTTATACTCCGCAGCAACTCCAGAAGGCCGGAATCTTCCAGTATGATAATGCCGGAATCGGTTATCCTTATATCAAGGACGGAATCCTTTATATTCACTATAATCCATATGATATCGCCCCTTATTCGGCTGGGTCGTTTGACATTCCGGTAAACAGTGTGATGATCTCTTCTTATCTTACCCCCGAGGTAAAGGAACTGATAGGTTATGATTATGACTATTGACACTTTCGCCAAAGTAGAAAATAAATAAGCAAAGCCCGGAAAAATTCTCCGGGCTTTGCTGTTGGAATGGGGGTTGTAATCATCGAGTAAGCGGGGTGATGCTTCAGGGACAGTGTCAAAGGCTGCCTGAATGCTGCATCAATATGTGCTTACTTTCGGATACCGAGCTCTTTGCGGGCGATGATGGCACGGTAGCGGTTGATGTCCTTGCGGATCAGGTAGTCGAGAAGACGACGACGCTTACCTACCAGAGCCTTGAGTGCTCGTGCGGTCGTATAATCTTTGTGATTTGACCGAAGGTGCTCGGTCAAATGAGCGATACGGACAGAGAATAATGCAATCTGTGCTTCAGGCGAGCCAGTGTCAGTCTTACCCTTACCGTACTTCTCAAAGATTTCTACTTTTTCATCAGAATTCAAATGCATTGATACAGATGTTTAAAAGTGGATAAATTCTGACTCTTATAAAAATCTCCGAGCCCACGAGACCTCTCTACATGTCGTATGACGTCTTCTGCTTGAAAAAAAAAGGGGGGGGGGGGGGGGGGGGGGGGG
>CAMWGM010000199.1 GCA_947173755.1 uncultured Muribaculaceae bacterium | reverse complement strand
ATGCCGCGTTTCGACGCGACTGCCTGCCAGCCGAGGCCGAGCAGTCCCATGATGAGGGGAAGCATGTAGAACACATTGTGGCCGGGGTTGCCCTTGCCTTCGTCATAGGGAAGCAGCGACTGGTCGCCCAGACGGGGATTGTCGATGAAGGGGATGCCTGAGATCCAGTTGCCGCGGTTCACCTCGCCGTTGCCCTGCAGATCGTTCTGACGACCGGCGAAATTCCACATGAAATAGCGCCAGTACATGTGGTTGAGCTGATAGATGAGGAAGAAACGCAGGTTTTCGCCCATGGTCGGCTTGGTGCGGATCTCGCTCTGATATGTACGTCCGTCGGGGTAGACATATTTGGTGGCGGAGACGGGCTGGCCCTGCAGACCGCCGATCCAGTCGGAATAGGCTCCGGCATGGGCACCGGAGTAGATGCGGGGGAAGAGCATGTTGAGTTCGGGCATCATGACATACTCTTTCTTGTGGCCTGTCAGGCGGTAGCGGTCGGGATCGTCGGGGGAGACTTTGGCCTCCTTGCTGTAGATAGCCTCGCCTTCGTTATATTTCGGGATCGGCTGGCCGTCGGGACCGACTTCGTAGACGACGCCCGACTGATAGGTCTGACCGTAGAAGAGGGGACGCTCGCCATACTGCTCGCGGTTGAGGTAGGAAGCGAGGTCGAAGACGTTGTCGGGGGCGTTCTGGTTCATCGGCGGGTTGGCCGAGGAGCGGATCAGAAGGAGCGCGTAACTCGAGTAGCCGATGAAGATCACCAGGATGGAAGTGACGACGATATTGAGCACCCTGACATTGAGTTTCTTCGCCATCGAGAGCCAGCAGAGCACCGCGGCCATGATCACCACGGGGATCCACCACGAGTTGCCGATAAAGGGGATGCCGGAGAAGAAGATAGCCATTGCTACCGAGGCGCGGATCTGCATCACCGACTTCTGACGGTAGACCGCAACCATCGCCCAGATGAAGACAGCCACTGCAATGACGGCATAGAAAAGCACACCCACATTATAGGAGCAGCCGAGGGTGTTGACAAAGAAGAGTTCGAAGCCCTGGGCAACCTCGATGAAGCCCGGGACGAGACCGTAGAGGATCACGCCGACGACGCCGGCGGCCAACGCGAGGGTGATCAGCGAGCCTTTGGCAGTGGTCTTTTTCGCCAGACGATAGTAGATCACGAGGCCGATCGCGGGGATGCAGAGGAGGTTGAGCAGGTGGACAGCGATCGAGATACCGATCACATAGGCGATGAGGATCAGATATTTGTCGCTGTGGGGAGCCGATGCACGGCTCTCCCATTTGAGGATAAGCCAGAACACAAGCGCCGTGCAGAACGCCGAGAAGGCATAGACCTCACCCTCGACGGCCGAGAACCAGAAAGTGTCGCTCCATGTGTAGGCCAGAGCGCCACAGAGACCCGACCCGAAGATGAGGATCATCTCAATGGCTGATACCTCGGTGGCATCGTCGGCCACGAGAAGACGTTTCACCAGATGGGTGATGGTCCAGAAGAGCAGCAGGATTGTACCGGCCGACAGCAGGGCCGACATGGCATTGACCATCAGCGCCACTTTAGTCACGTCGCCGAATGCGAAATTGACGAAAAAGCGGGCGGCAAGCATGAAGATCGGGTTGCCCGGCGGGTGACCCACTTCGAGTTTGTATCCCTGCGAGATAAACTCGGGACAATCCCAGAAGGAGGCCGTGGGCTCGAGGGTCAGCAGATAGGTAGCCGCCGCGATGAGGAAGCACAGCCATCCGAGAAGATTATTGAGACGGTTGTATTTTTGCATTGTGTGGGTAAGGTGTGATCAATAGAATTTGCGGATGCCCATCACTTCACGGACCTCCTTGAGGGTGGCCGATGCGCGCTCGCGGGCTTTCTCGGCTCCCTGACGCACGACGCGGGCTATGTAGGCATCGTCGTTGCGGATGTCGTGATAGCGCTCGCGGATCGGGGTGGTGATCTTCAGGATATCCTCGGCGAGCTGTTTCTTGAGGTCGCCGTAGCGGATCGAACAGTCGGCATAGGCATCGCGGTAACTCTGCACGATCTCGGGAGCCGAGGTGAGTTCCATGAGGGTGAAAAGGTTTTCGACAGGCTGCGAGACGGGCTGGTTGGGCTCCTTGGGACCTTCGTCGGTGACGGCGCGCATCACTTTCTTGCGGAGCACCTTCTCGTCGTCGATGAGATAGATGCAGTTACCCTCGCTCTTTCCCATCTTGCCTGATCCGTCGAGACCGGGTACCTTGACGGCATGGTCGCCGAAGTTGAAGTTTTCGGGTTCGGGGAAGAGGTCGACGCCGTAGAACGAGTTGAAACGGCGGGCGAAGCGGCGTGTCAGTTCGAGATGCTGCTCCTGGTCCTTGCCGACGGGCACTTTATGGGCTTTCTGGATGAGGATATCCACGGCCATGAGGGTCGGATAGGTCAGCAGGCCGGCATTGACACGCTTGTTGGTGTCGGTGCCGATGATCTGCTTCTCGATGTCCTGCGAGTCATCCTTGATGCCGAGTTGTTTGCGTGCCTTGTCCTTGAAGGAGGCTGTGCGCATAAGTTCGCCGATGCCGACATGCATGTTGAGCAGGAGATACATCTCCGACACTTCGGGGACGTCGCTCTGGACGAATATGGTGGCCTTTTCAGGATCGACTCCGGCGGCGAGATATTCAGCCAGGATGTTGCGCACGTTCTCGTGTAGTGCTTCAGGCTGAGGGTTTGTGGTGAGAGCATGGAGGTCGGCTATGAAGTAGAGACAGTCATAGTCCTCCTGCATCTTGACGAATTTGCTCAGCGCACCGTAATAGTTGCCAAGGTGGAGGTTGCCTGTGGCACGGATGCCGGAGAGCACGATTTCTTTATCAGACATGATCTTTCGAAAGATTTTTATATGAATGATACCTCACTCGCCGGCTGCACCGAGTTCGCTGATGGCGCCTGTGACCGGATTGAGAATGAGATATGAGGGTGATTTCTTGTCGGTGAAAAGAGAGGGGTCGAGACCGAACACCACTCCATACTGGGCAACGTCGATCGATTCGGTGTCGAGCGTCCGGCCGTCGTAGCTGACGGCTACCGTGGCAGCGCCCGGAATACGATAGGCCAGACCACCTTTGGGGAATGTCTTCGTCTGTCCTTTTTCGTTGACGGGGAGTTGGGCTATGCGGTCGAGGGTGACGGTGCAGTAGACGGGAGCGCCCGAAAGATCATCGGCGGCGACGAGACCGTCAAGTTGCGACAGGCGGCAGACGACGGTGCGCTCGCTCTGCCCCGGTTCGGTGAGGGCCGGGAGCGAGATGTCGAATGTGGCCACCTCGACCGAGGTCTGTTCCGTCCCGAGGAACATGGCTGTAAGGGCTGCCTCCTGCTCGGCTATGCGGTCGAGGGCAAGTTGCATGGCGGCGCCGTCGGCAGGCATGGCGTCAGCCTGACCCGAAATGATCTCGTTGCGCGAGGTGCGGAGTTCGTAGATCTTGGCGGCGGCAAGTTCGGCTCGTTTGGCCGACGATGTGCTCTGGATCATCTCGGGAGTCACTGCCTGACGGGCCACGGGGAGGTCGAGAATGGTAGGCTCGGCCTTTTTGGCCTCGAGACGGGTCGGTTTTGAAGTGAGAAGCGGATGGGCGTCGCGTGTATTGACCGAGGTGAGAAATCCTCCGCGGTCGGTCAGCATCACATAAGGTGCGCCTCCTCCCTTGAGGGTCACGAGATAGCGCTCCTCGGGATCGCTGATGGCGGTCTCCTCGATGATCACACCGACAATCTCCCATTTCACCGAGCCGTTCAGGATCGGGGTGGCGTTGAGATATTTGCCGGCGTAATTGGCATACGGGCCGGGGGTCAGCACACGTTGCTGAGCCGCTATGCTGATC
>CAMWGM010000198.1 GCA_947173755.1 uncultured Muribaculaceae bacterium | reverse complement strand
CTCTGGTGGCTTGCATGCTACACGTTCGGTAAAAAGGTCAGGATGGCCCGGACCACCGACCCTGACTCGGACTCGGATGATGAGATTGTCACCGCCAGGGTGGTCAGCCCCGCTCTGGGCCGCGCCATAGCGATCGGAGCCTTCATCATCGGGCTTTTAGTACCGCTTCAGATGGTGTCGCAGACATGGGACGACCACGACCGCTCGGGCCGCTACACAACGCGCGACTTCGGATTCAACTATCTCAACTCGCTCGACGAAAACGCCATCATCTTCACCAACGGCGACAACGACACCTTCCCCCTCTGGTATGCTCAGGAGGTCGAAGGCGAACGCACCGACGTCAAGGTGGTCAATCTATCCTATCTTACCACCGACTGGTATGCCGACCAGATCAAACACCCCTCTTACGGCGCTGCCGGTGTCGACATGATGGCACAGTCGGTCGACTATGCCTACAACCGTCTGCAGTTCTCCTACTTCTCGAATCCTGAAGACTCCACGGCCGTCAATCTCTTCTCGGCTCTCGAAAAAGTCTACGACAAGAATTCTGACCGGAACGCATGGCATGCCCCGATGATGCCTAACAACGTCTTCTCCATCCCTGTCGACGCCTCGAAGGCTCTGGAGGCAGGGCGCATCACCGCCCGTGAGGCTGATCTCACCGAACCGGTCATGATAGCCGATCTCGGCGCTGATCCCGAAGCCTCGAAGAATGGAGGAGTGAGCCTGAGCCAGTTGCTCTCGCTCGACATCATCGGTACTTCCGTGAAGAATGGCTGGAAACGGCCCGTTTACTTCGCATCGACAGTTCCGACCGACTATTATGTCGGCATGCAGCCCTATCTTCGCTCCACCGGTATGGCTTATGAGGTCTCGCCTGTGGTAAATCCGGAAAACTCCGCCCGGTCCATCACGGCGGTCAACACCGACAAAGCCTACCGCAACATCAACGAGCGCTTCCGCTGGGGCGGTCTGGACAAAGTGACTGAACCGGGTCAGGTATATCTCGACGAGACAGTCCGCCGCATGGTCACCACCACACGTTCCTTCATGATCGACTGCGCCACCGCGCTCGTCAACGAGGCAGTGATGGCCGAGCGGGTTGACACCGCTGCTCTCACGCCCGAACAGCGTGCCGAAATCACTGCCTTCAAGGCTGACCGATATGAAAAGGCTCTCAACATGGTGGAACTCCTCCAGGAGAAACTCCCCGCGGCTGCCTCGCCCTATGCTATTCAGACACCTCAGCGTCTGGCGCAACTCTACACCCGTCTGGCTTATGCCACCGGCAACATGAATCTGCTCGAAAAGTCACGCGACCTTCTCAAGAATGAGATCGACCGATATGCGGGAGTGGCACTCTATCAGCAGAGCCTCGCCCCGTGGCAGCGCGCCACCCTGCAGAACAACGATCTCTATGCATCGACCTATTACATCGTTTATCTGCTGCAGGATTATCAGGATGCCAAGGGAGATGCCGAGGCACTGATCAGCGAGATGGAGGAGCGCGGTGTCGACTTCGACCGCATAGTCTCAGTCATGGATCGCTGATCCTCGATAAACGCAACATTTTCTCCGACGCCGGAACCGACAGCGATGTCGCTCCGGCGTCTTTTCTTGTGCGATCAAGCCGTTAGATTTAAGCATTTTTAACCGTAGAAGCCGACGAATTTTTAGTAACTTTGTCCTAAGGGAATAAGTGTGTCCACACGGTTCGTCAGACCTCCCTCTCTCCTAATACCATTTCCCTCTGCTTCAGGCCTCTCCCCTCCTCTTCCGGATACCCTCCAGCGGTGTCCGCCCCCTACCCGACAAGAAAAAAACAACATAAATGACAAGTAAATGGAATTACTGTCCCCTCACATCCACACAGCAAGAAGCAGCGCGCCGCCTGGCCGAGCGCTTCGCGGGAGTGCCGCCGGTGAGCGAACTCCTCGCGCAGCGTGGCGTCAATGATCTGTCCGAAGCCGACCGTTTTCTCTATCCTTCTCTCCGCGACCTCCACGACCCGTTCCTCATGCCGGGAATGGACAAGGCGGTGGCCCGTCTCAATGCAGCGATGGGCGCGAAGGAGAAGATCATGGTCTATGGCGACTATGACGTCGACGGCACCACGGCAGTGGCGCTTGTCTACAAATACCTGCGTGCGTTCTATTCATCCATCGAATACTATATCCCGACCCGCTCGGAAGATGGGTATGGTATTTCGGAGGCAACAATCGACATGGCGGCCGAGAGGGGCGTCAGCCTGTTTATTATCCTCGACTGTGGCATCAAAGCCACCGAAGAGGTGAGATATGCCCTTGAGAAAGGCATTGACTTCATTATCTGCGACCATCACATGGCCGACGACGAGTTGCCTCCCGCCGCCGCCATCCTCAACCCCAAACTCAAGGGGTCCACTTATCCGTGTCCTCATCTCTCGGGATGCGGCGTAGGCTTCAAACTCATGCAGGCCTTCGCCATCTCCAACGGTCTGGGCATGTCGGAACTCGAAGGGATGCTCGACCTTGTGGCTGTCTCCATCGCAGCCGACATAGTGCCGATGGTCGGCGAAAACCGCATCCTCACCTACTGGGGAATGCGACGTCTCAACACCAATCCCAACATCGGTCTGCGGGCCATCATCCGCACATGCGGACTCTCGGGAAAAGAGTGTACGGTCAGCGACGTGATCTTCAAGATCGGTCCGCGCATCAACGCCTCCGGCCGGATGCAGAGCGGCAAGGAGGCTGTCGACCTGCTCGTGAGCCGCGACATGGGCGAAGCCATGACACGCGCACGTGAGATCGACCGCTACAACCGCGAGCGCAAGGAACTTGACAAGCAGATCACCGACGAGGCTCTATCGCTCATATCCGAGTCAACCATCAATCCCGCCGAAAGGTCTTCCGTGGTCGTCTATCACAAGGACTGGCACACCGGCATCATCGGCATAGTGGCATCGCGGCTCACCGAACAGTATTACAAGCCTTCCGTAGTCCTCACCAATGCCGGGGGACTTGCCACAGGTTCGTCGCGTTCGGTGCAGGGATTCGATGTCTACAGCGCCGTGGCTTCAGCGCGCCATCTGCTCGAGAACTTCGGCGGCCACACCTATGCCGTCGGTCTTTCGCTGAAAGAGGAGAATGTGCCCGAGTTCACCCGACTCTTCGAGGAATATGTCTCCACCCACATCGCTCCCGAGCAGCGCGAACCGATGCTCGACATCGACGCCTACATCACATTTGCGGAGATCACCCCCGATTTCCTGGCCATACTGAGACGGTTCAATCCCTTCGGACCCGGCAATCAGAAACCGGTGTTCTGCACCCGCGGAGTGACCGACTTCGGATCGTCCAAAGCGGTCGGCAGAAATCTGGAGCATATAAAACTCGATATCGTCGACGACACATCAGGCAAAGTGTTCAGCGCGATAGCCTTCAACGTAGCCGACAAGTTTGACTACATCCACTCCGGAGGCCGTTTCTCAATCTGCTACACTATCGAGGAGACCCACCGCAAGGGTCAGACATCCTTCCAGCTGCTCGTCAAATCCATCCGACCCACCCCCGACGAGTGAACCCGCGACTCATCCTCAGACAATACTGGGGCTATGACTCTTTCCGACCCCTGCAGGAGGAGATCATCAACTCCGTTCTCGACGGACATGACACTGTCGGTCTGCTCCCAACAGGTGGCGGCAAAAGCCTCACTTTTCAGGTGCCGGCGATGCTTCTCGACGGGCTGACACTTGTTGTCACGCCCCTCATATCGCTGATGAAGGATCAGGTGGACAATCTGGCTTCGGTCGGAATTTCCGCCACGTTCTTCCATTCCGGACTGTCGCGGCGTGAGAAAGAACTCGCCATGACCCGCTGCCGTCTGGGGAAAGTCAGGATAGTCTATCTGT
>CAMWGM010000197.1 GCA_947173755.1 uncultured Muribaculaceae bacterium | reverse complement strand
CCCCCCCCCCCCCCCCCCCCCCCCCCCCCCCCCCCCCCCCCCCCCCCCCCCCCGCCGGAAAAAACCCCGGTAACGCCCTGCGGACGCGAGCGACTCCGGAGATCCTGTAGTCAGTCCGTGGCGTTGGTCGAGCAGCCAAACATTATCGGTAATTCTGAGCGCTATCTCAAGGTCGTGGGTCGACATGAAGATAGTTTTCCCTTCATCGTGGGCGAGATTTCTTAGAAGTCTCATCACGTCAACTTTTCCGGGATAGTCGAGAAATGCAGTCGGCTCGTCGAGAAAAATGACCGGTGTCTTCTGTGCAAGAACTTTTGCAATCATCACTTTCTGGCGCTCACCGTCGCTGAGAGAGCCTACGCGGCGATCGAGAAGGTGCACGATGCCGATCATTTCAGCCGCCTGACGGACTTCGGCCAAGTCGTTGTCGGAAAGTTTCCCCCAGAAACCTGTGAAAGGACTGCGGCCGAGAGCGATGAGTTCGCCGACACTGGTGTTTTCCAGCGAGATGCGGTCGGTCAGCACCACTCCGAGCAGACGCGCTTTCTCCTGACGGCTGATCGTCAAGGCATCATTTCCCATAATGCTAATCTCGCCGGCAAGCGCAGGCTGAAAACCGGCGAGAGTCCGCAGCAATGTGGATTTGCCCGCTCCGTTGGGGCCGAGCAGGCATGTCATCGTCCCGTTGTTGAGACGTCCGTTCAGATTTTCAGCGACGATTTTTTCCCTTCCACCCGTAGATTTATAACCGATGGAAAGGTCGGAAATGCTTATTGCCGGCGACTGTTCTTTCATGTAGCAAAAATAGTGAATTTTCATCGGAAATGCAATATTCGGGGAGAGCATTCGTTAAATTATTTGTAGCGAAAAAACCTTAATATGAAAAAAATTCTCATAGCGGCAGCATTACCGGCTGCCATTCTTGTGGCGGCTGCCAAGAGTCCCGAATCGGATCCGGTGCTAATGACCATCGGCGGTAAGCCTGTCTACCAGAGTGAATTTGAATATCTTTTCAACAAAAATAACGCCCAGCAGGCCGAGGCACAGGATCGGCAGACCTATCTCGACCTTTTCACTGTCTATCGTCTGAAAGTCGCTGAGGCCGAAGCCGAACGGATAGACACAACCGAAAATTTCGTGAAGGAATTCACTGCCTACCGCAATGATCTTTCCGCGCCTTATCTGCGTGACACTACAGTGATAGACCGCCTGGTCAACGAGGCTTATGCGAGGATGGCCACACGCCGCCGCGTGTCGCATATCATGGCTGATGTCAGTGCGGATCCTGTCGAAAATCTTACTTACCGCATGCGTCTTGATTCGATCCGCAACGAAATCGTGAACAAAGGTGCCGATTTCGGAAAAATGGCGGTGAAGTATTCAACAGATCAGACTGCAAGCCGTAACCGCGGCAACCTCGGTTTCCTCAACCCCAACACCTATCCTTTCCCGTTTGAGGAGGCTGCATGGGCTACACCTGTCGGCGAGATTTCCGAAGTGGTCGACGACACTCCCTACGGTTTCCACATCATCCGCGTCGAGGAGGAACAGCCCAACCCCGGCAGCGTGGAGGTGCGCCATATACTGAAAACCACTCGAGGCATGTCGCCGGAAATGGCTAAAGCCCGAAAAGCCACCATTGATTCCATATATACTCTTCTGAAGAACGGTGCTGATTTTGCAGATCTTGCCGCCCGATTCAGTGATGATCCCGGGTCTGCGCCCAAGGGAGGTATGCTCGGCAAGATAGGTCCGGGTGAGACTGTTTCTTCGTTCGAGCAGACCGCTTTCGCACTTGCCGACGGGGAAATCTCGGAGCCGATCCGCTCGGAATACGGCTATCATATCATCCAGACTCTCGCTCATCATCCGCGCAAATCGCTCGCTGAGGTCCGTCCCTCGATCCTCCGCACGATTGCCCGCGATGTCCGTTCGACTTACCCCGAGAAGGAATTCATCAGCAAGACCCAGGCGGACAACAATATCATCGTCTCGCCTGCCGTCATGAAAGCGGTCAGTGAAGCAGTAGCAAAATCGGGTTCGGCTGAAGAGGCTTTTGCCAACATCGGAGCAATAAACATGACTGTGGCTACTTTGCCGGATGCCGAGGTTAGCGTGGCCGATGTCATGGCGGCCATTCCCGAAAACGAGCGCGTGTCGAGTCCGTCGCCGGTGCTATCGTTTGAAGCCGCTGCTAAAAAAACGGTTGACAAGGCTACGAAGGAGTATGTGATCCGTCGTCTGATGAAGGAGAACACCTCATACCGCAATCTGATCAATGAATATCGTGACGGAATCCTGCTGTTTGATATCTCCAACCGTCGTGTATGGGAACGTGCGGCTGCCGATCAGGAGGCTCTCGAAGCCTATTTCCAGGCCCATCGTGCCGACTATTCCAACTGGGATCGTCCCCGTTTCAAGGGTTTCGTAGTGTTCGCCCACAACGATTCGCTGGCTGCCGAGGCCCGCACATTCCTCGAAACCAATAAAGTGAGCGGCGACTCGGTAATTCCTGCCCTCAAAGATAAATTCGGACGCACCGTGAAGGCCGAGCGGGTGCTTACAGCCAAGGGCGACAACGCCATTGTCGACGAGATCGCTTGGGGTGGTCAGAAGGCCGAGCCTGTCGGGAAATGGGTCGTATGGTTCCCGTATGAGTGGAAGATTATCGACCAGCCCGAGGAGCAGGCCGATGTCAAGGCTGCCGTAACCGCCGACTATCAGCAACAACTCGAACAGGAGTGGGTAAATGGTCTGCGCAAGAAGTTCCCCGTAAAATATAACAAGAAAAATTTAGGTAAACTCGGAGTGAAGGTCAAATAGTCCGTCTATGTCCAAAATCTCAGATTATCTTTTCAATATCAATATACCGTCGCAATTCGTTCCGGCCGTGGGCAATATACTCGTGGCCGAACCGATGCTGAGGGAAAACTATTTCAATCACGCTGTCATCTGTATTTTCGATCATGAGGATCGAGGTGAGACACTTGGCGTGGTGCTCAACAACAGGTCAGGCTATCAACTTTCCCAGTTGATAGACGGTGTAAAGGAGGGAATCTCCATTCCTGTCTTCGTTGGCGGACCTGTCGCTACAGACCGATTGTATTTTCTCCATACGTTGGGTGAGATCATTCCCGATTCGCGCGAGATCATTCCCGGGCTTTGGATCGGGGGCGATTTCGAAGCAATGCTCAAATATGTCAACGACGGTTATCCTGTCGACGGCAACATGAGGTTTTTCGTCGGTTACAGCGGCTGGAGTCCGGGCCAACTTTCCGAGGAACTTTCGCGCCATGTGTGGGCGGTCGCGCAGCCGCCCGAAGCGGGAGTGCTGATGGCTCCTCCCGGCGACGATTCGCTGTGGCACGAACTTGTGAGACGGCTCGGACCTTCATACCGCGCATGGCGTTTTCATCCTCGCGACACTACCGCCAACTGATCGGTCTTCAACTCTTAAAGAGTGTTAAAAGATTGATTAAGCGGTAGAAAATCACTACCTTTGCACTCAAATTTTGAAGAAAGCTATCCGATAGCATCACCGTGTGATGGGAAATCGAGACTCCTGCTCTTCAAAGGAAACTCAATTTTTAGTAACACAACCCACTATTCATTTACACAATGAAGTCTTATCAGCTCAGCGCCGAGCCCCGCACTGACCTCGGCAAAAAAGCAGCCAAAGAGTTGCGCAAACAGAACCTGATCCCCGTTGTCCTCAACGGCGGCGAAATCATCGACCTTCCCTTCACCGGTACTCTCAAGCCCGGCGAGAAGATCGTGGTTATCAACGACGAAGGCACAAAGGGTCTCATCTCGACCGACCTCACCGTCAAGGCTGACGACGTGCGTAAACTCGTCTATACTCCCGACATCTTCGCTATTGAACTCGACATCAACGGAGAGAAGCGCAACGC
>CAMWGM010000196.1 GCA_947173755.1 uncultured Muribaculaceae bacterium | reverse complement strand
GGGATTAGGACGTGCAGGACGCCCGGTGGCGGTTGCCCTGACCCTGAGTGCGTCGGGTCGCATTTTGCCAAGAATATTGGCGGAACGCAACTCTTCCATCTCGGGAGGATAGTAGAAAATATCTTCAGGATCAACCGGACGAAGCACTTCATACCAACGGAATTTCGGGAGGAAGAGGTTGCTGCGTTTGGCAAGATAGAGAGGTGTGACCTGTCCGGTAGTTTCGGGCCAGAGAAGAATCCGCTCGATCTCGTTGCCGGTGAAGTAGGCGTCCATGAAGGAACTTTCGGTGTAGTTGAATTTGTTGTAGGGCGAGTCGTTCTCCATCCGGAACATCACGATCTGCACACTTCCCTCCACATAGAGTCGGCGCAGAGTAGTGTCAGCCATCCAGGCGGTCATGTCGGAACCGGTGATCTGGTTGTAGCAGTCTCCTCCGATAAATTCGGAGATGAACCCAGTCTCGGGAAGACGGGCCCAGTCGGCGGTCGAATCGTTGAGGTGTACGTAGATGACGTTGCCTGCCACCTGGCGCTCGCCGGTCCAGATGATGGGGTTATAATACATGTAGATGACCGAGTCGCGCTCGACCATGCTGAGCGAATCGCATAGCCCCTGGATGTCCGAACGGAAAAATCTCACCCGATGGAACACGTCGGTGACGTGTGTCGAGTCCTCGAGCACGCGGGCCGTGATGGTGTCGCCGTGCAGATACAGCGTGTCGCCACGCGAATATTCCAACGCCCGGGCGCGCCCTGTGACGAATGCGCTGTCGCGGAGTTCGTCATAGAAACCATAGTCTCCTGTTATGGCCGACTGACGCACGGAGTCGGTCAGTATCATATTGCCGAAGGCTCGGCCGAAACCTTTCTGACGGTCATAGAAAAGAGTATCTCCCGTAAGGGTATTCCCACGCAGCGTTCTCACCGTCGACCGTGCGAACAGATCGGCCACTCCGGTCTCGGTGTTATAGATTCCGCTTGTCGACCGTATATCGCCATCTTTATTGGTGATGAGGGTCGCACACATGATCTCAGCCTCCTTCGTGACAGTATTATATGCGAGGGAGTCGGTCCACATCCTGAGAGTGTCGTTCGGACGGGGTCCGGTAAGGTCGACATCGAAGTAGAAAAATGCATCCTTCGTGTCGGATAGTAGAAACCCTGCTGCGACCGCAGAGTGTTGGTCTTGTCGGTAAGCACCCCTCCGGTCTCATAGAATCCGACTTCGTCAGCCAGGTCGTAGAAGAAGACATCGGTGGTCAGCGACACATCGCGGTTGATGAGGCGCACATTGTTGCCGGGATAAGCCCTGAGTTCGGCAAGTTCCACCTCTCCGTCATAGTAGAGTTCGTCGCTATATATATATAAGGTGTCACCCTGTTCCATGCGTACATTGTCGAACGCATCAAACGAGGAGGTGCTTTCGTTCAGTCGGGCCGAGTCACAGTACATGAACATGTCGCCCTTGCGCAACTTGACGTTGCCGACAAGCACGCGGACAAATGAATCCCTCACCTGATCATACTTGAGGATGTCGGCATGCTCGAGAAACACTTTGTCGGGCTGATGTCGGTCAGCCGTAGGGACGACGGGTCGGGCGGGAGCCCCCTGTCGGGGGGTCTGCGCCACAAGCATCGGCAGTGCAGCCAATGCCACCAAAATGCAGATCAGCAGACCACGCATTGCTCGTGATGTCACTTAGCGCTTTTGATCCAACCTTTGTGGGTGAACTCGCAGTTGCGCCATTCATCCTCGATTCGCACGTATGTCTCGGCTATCTTCTTGTTGAGCCAGTCGGCGAGTATCTCCTCCCGGCGGGCATTCTCATACATATTCTTGACAAGCTGATAGTCGTCGGACATGTTGGCCTTATGACCGTCGATGCGGCGTGTCAGTTTGACGATCGCCACGACATCCTGGTTGTTTTTCGGGTCTTTCATGATGAAAGCATTCGACACTTCACCCGGCTGAAGTGTGCTGACAGCTTTGGCCACTTCCTGAGGCAACTGACCCATCTCGAAACGAGAGTCGCCGGTCTGGTCGTTGACCATGATGCCGCGGTTGTTGCGGGTGTCTTTGTCCTGCGAAAGCATTCCGACAACTTCTTCAAACTTCACCTTGCCCGAACGGATGTCGTTGCTGAGTGAGTCGAGACGCACAACGGCATCCGCAAGATCGGAGTCGGCCACACGGGGACGAAGTAGAATGTGGCGCACGTTGACGCGGTCGCCACGCTTCTCGATGAGTTGAATAATGTGGTAGCCGAACTCGGTCTCAACGATTTTCGACACCTTCTTGGGATCGGAAAGGTTGAAAGCGACGGCTGCGAATTCCGGCACAAGCTGTCCGCGACCCATAAAGCCGAGCTCGCCTCCACGGGTAGCCGAGCCGGGATCCTGGGAATAGAGGATCGCAAGAGTCGAGAAATCGCTCTCCCCTTTGGTGACACGGTCGGAATATTCGCGCAGACGGGCCTTGACATTGTCGATCTCCTCGCGTGGAATAGCGGGGGCAGCCTTGAGGATCTGCACTTCCACCTTGAGCGGCACATAAGGAATCGAGTCGGCTGAAAGTTTCGAGAAGTAGCGGCGCACGTCCTGGGGAGTCGAAGAAATCTTCTTGGTGAGAGAATTCTGCACCTGCTGGACTTTCGAACGGTTGCTGACCATCTCGATCAGATTCTCGCGCAACTGAGGCATTGACTTGTTGAACACCTGTTCGACCTTCTCTTTCGAGCCGAGCGACTGAACGTAATAATTGATCTGCGCATCCACCTGCTGCATGACCATGTTTTCCGAGGCAGTGATCGTGTCGATATCGGCCTGATGGAGATACAGTTTCTCGATGGCCATCTGCTCGGGGATCACGCAATAGGGATCGCCGTTGACCGGGGTCTTCTCGTAGAGCATCTGCTGATACATCTCTTCGATATCCGACTTCCAGATAGGCGTATCGCCGACGACCCATGCCACCTCTTCAGCCACATTGTCGACAGCCGCCAGAGCACCTGTCACCCCGGCGAGGGCTAGCATCAGAGGGAGGAATATATTCTTGATTTTCACTGAGTTTAATGAGTATAGGAAAGTGATGGATAAAATTTGCCCCAAAGTTACGATTTTTTTTCCATATTCACGCCATTTTCATCACATCCATCCCCGGCAATCCCCTATTTTTAAGTTTTTTTCAAACCTCCTCCATGTCCGCAACTTTTTTCGTAACTTTGTGGAAAGTATTTGGTAAACTTGAAAAAGAGCCGCTGAAAAATGAACGATCAACGTAATTACCATATAGTCGTGGCTGCCGGGAGCGGACGGCGATTCGGAACTGACCTTCCCAAACAGTTTTGTGAACTCGGTGAACGCCCGTTGCTGATGACCACTCTCGAACGGCTGCATTCAGCCGCTCCCGACGCCGAAATCATTGTGGTGGTCAGCAATGATATGCGCGACTACTGGATTGACCTGTGCCGACTTCACGATTTCAATTTGCCTCACCGTCTGGTCGACGGTGGCGATTCTCGGGCTGCGAGCGTCCGCAATGCGCTCGCTGCTGTAGATGTGGAAAATGTCGGCTGGATAAGCGTTCATGATGCGGCGCGCCCCATGGTGACAGCCGAAATGATGGGCCGGTTGATCGGCGCGCTATCCGACGAAAGGGTCGATGGTGCCATCCCGGTGGTCGCCGTGACAGATTCCCTTCGCGAGATCGATCGTGACGGTTGCGGGAGCCGGAGTGTCGACCGTTCGCGTTTCCGCAGCGTGCAGACTCCTCAGGTCTTTCCGGGCCGACGGCTTCTTGAGGCAAACCGTCAGCCTCTTCTCCCGACCCATACCGATGACGCTTCGGTGATGGAATCGGCCGGCTTCGATCGGCTGGTGCTCGTCGAGGGGGATCCTCGTAATATCAAAGTGACCAATCCGGGCGATATGGAGA
>CAMWGM010000195.1 GCA_947173755.1 uncultured Muribaculaceae bacterium | reverse complement strand
CATCTACCCTTGCAGGAGGCATGGACATGAATTCATGGACATACATGCGCCTGTAGAGGTCCGGGCGGAACATGATGTTTCTGATCTCGTCGAGATTGACTACTCCGAGCAACTTGCCCTGATCGTTGATCACAGGGAAAATGTTGCGCGATGATTTGGCAATCACCTTGACCATCTCCTGAAGATTCATCTCAGGTTTTACACAGATACAGTCGGTTTCTATCACATTGTCAACCTTCAGTAAAGTCAGGACTGCACGATCCTTATGGTGTGTCAAAAGTTTGCCCTGACGTGCAAGACGCATGGTGTAGATGCTGAACGGTTCAAAAATCTTGATCGTTCCATATGAAAGAGTCGACGCAATCAGAAGAGGCAGGAAAAGTTCATACCCTCCCGTCAGTTCCGCTGTGAGGAAGATGCCCATCAGTGGAGCGTGCATAACACCGCTCATTACCCCGGCCATTCCGAGAAGTGCGAAATTTTTCACCGAGAGTTCCACTCCGAAAAGTGTGTTGAACAGGAAAGCGAAGAGAAATCCTGCCATACAGCCCACATACAGTGAAGGTGCGAATGTACCACCTACTCCTCCACCTCCGTTTGTGGCCGATGTAGCGAATGACTTGAGAAGGACAAGAGCGGCGATAAAAGCGGTAAGATACCAGACGTCATGACGGTCGGAATAGAAAATCGACTTGTCAACTATCGACGAGGTATCGCCATTGAGCAATCCTGTGATCGAACCATAGCCTTCGCCATAGAGAGGTGGAAAGAGAAATACCAGAAGAGCAACTATGCTACCGCCAATTGCAACCTTCGCCCATGTCGAGGAGATGCGACGGAAGAAATTCTCCATCATGTTCATCGACCGGGTGAAGTAGAGAGACACAAAGCCGAGATAAACGCCCAGGACAATCACATAGGGCACCTTCCACATCAGGAATTCCTCGCTCTGTACAAAGAAGAACTCGACATCATAACCGGTGAACACATAAGCCATCGTAGCGGCTGTGATCGACGAAATGAGCAACGGCATGACAGACACCGTCGTAAGGTCGATCATCAGCACTTCGAGAGTGAAAAGCATTCCTGCGATCGGAGCCTTGAATATTCCTGCAATTCCGGCAGCGGCTCCACAGCCCACGAGAATCATAAGGATGCGCGGTGAGAGTCTGAACCATCTGCCGAGGTTGGAGCCGATTGCCGATCCGGTATAGACGATAGGACCCTCGGCTCCCACCGATCCGCCGAAACCGATGGTTATGGACGATGCCACCACCGAGGTCCACATGTTATGCTTCTTCAGACGCGACTTGTTCTGCGACAAAGCATAGAGCACTCTCGTCACACCATGCGAGATATTATCCTTTACCACATATTTAACGAACAGCACGGTGATGAAGATGCCGATCATCGGGTAGAGAAGATACAGATAGTTGCCGTGGGTAAGCGCAAAGTGCGAGGTCAACAACCCCTGTATGAAATGTATCAGCCATTTGAGTACAAGGGCAGCGAAACCTCCCGCCACTCCGACCAGAAGGGCAAGAATACTGACGAAGGTCTTCTCTTTGATATGCCGTTCGCGCCAGGTGACACATCGTAGGAAACCACCCTCCACAGCCAGACGTATATTGTGGATTTTATCGTTTACCATTTCCGATCATTTGCCTTCGCCTCTCAGAAGAGTGCGCAGAGTGTAGAATAAAATTTTGAGATCAAGCGAGAGCGAAAGGTTCTGCACATAAAGCAGATCATATGTGAGCCGCTCCACCATCTGATCGACATTCGATGCGTAACCGAATTTCACCATTCCCCACGATGTGACACCCGGTCTCACCTGATGGATCAGACTGTAGTGGGGGGCGACTTTCATGATGCGCTCAACAAAGAATGCCCTTTCCGGCCGGGGACCGACGAGCGACATATCCCCTTTCAGCACGTTCCATAGATTTGGAATCTCGTCGAGACGGTAGCGTCGCATGATCTTTCCCAGTGAAGTTATGCGCGGGTCCTCGTCATCGGTCAGCCGAGGGCCGGTCGGCTCGCTTTCCTCTATCATCGACCTGAACTTATACAGAGTGAACGGCCGACGTTGATAACCGAGACGCTCCTGCTTGTAAAACACCGGACCGCGGGAAGAAAGTCTAACACCTGCAGCAAGCACAAGGGTCAAGGGGAGCGTCAATACCAATCCGAGAGCGGAGACTATCACATCCATGGTACGCTTTATAGCGACCTGAGAGTCCGGGAGAGTGATTTTGGCAACATCGACGAGCGGATCAGTAGTGACAGAATTATATCTGACTACACCAAGTACGACCCTCGATGGAGAAGGCTGGACGAACACCGGAAGGTTAAACCGGAGTAATTCACCGAGCGTCCTGAAAGCCACATCCTCATCTTTCGGCACATCATAAATGAAGCATTCTGTCTCACCTCCCCTGATCCTGTCCGCAAGGGCGCTAAGTTCTATCCCTTCTTCCGGAGAAAGTTTCTCAACGGCTTCAATGTCGATCTTCAACTGACCGGCAGCGAAATGGAGCATGCGGAGTTCATTGCCCCCGATGTCTCTGAACGTAACCAGGAGCGCTTTCTTTTTTCTCCCGAGTATACTCGAATGATGCTTGTAGAGTGTTGTCAGGCAGAGCCTCGCGGGATAAACGAACAGAAAGATGCAGACGAAGAGGAGCAGGAAGATCTCATAGTTATATCTTCTTCGCGGGAGTATGTCATTAAGTAGCACCACCATGAAAAAGATAAAACACCCGACAAAAATCGAAACGAATGTCTGCAAAAACTCGTTGACTCTCGATTTATCGGTTAGAGTGATATAATATCCTGACACGTAGTACAGAAAAAGCATCATCAGAGGAAAGAAAGCGAAAGTCGCTTTCACTCCCCATGAACAGATGAAGAGAAAAAATGTAGGATATCTCTCCGTAAGTCCCGGGACGACAGCATAACGGATTATCTCGAAGACCAACACTCCCAGAAGGGTTGTGAAATAGTCGGCGAGAAGATAAGAAAGCAATCGTCTGACTGGGGTCTGCTCTTTCATTCGCGTAATACTTTCAGATTTCCTTCACTGTCAAAAGCGACAATGCGAGATGCCTCTGACTTGCGGCGGTCGTCTCGGCGGTAGAACACCACATAATCAACCTCTTCCAATAACCGAGGTTTAATCTCCTCGAAAATTGCAGGGGCACTCTCACCGCTGATATTTACAGAAGTCGATACGATCGGTTTACCCACGGCCTGACAAAGTGCTTCTGAGAATTTTTCACGAGGCACCCTTACACCGACACTACCGTCAGATGCTATGAGATTGAGCGCAAGACCTTCGGCATGAGGACAGATAACGGTGGTCGGACGGACGTCGTAGTCGAGTTCACGTCTGCATGTTTCCGGAAGAGACGGCAAATACTCGTCGACCATCTCCTTGGTCATAAGCGTTATCAGGGCTTTTGAATCGTCACGATGCTTTATGGAGAAAACGCGTTTGACCGCCTCAGCGTCAGTGGCATCACAACCTATCCCCCAGACAGTATCTGTTGGATAGATGATCACCCCTCCGCGACTGACAGTTTCTGCTGCCCGTGCAAGATCTGATTCAAAATCGAAGACCCTTCTCATCTCCTCTTAAGCGCAACGACATTCTCCACATGGTGAGTGTGGGGGAACATATCTACAGGCTGCACCGCCGTTATGTCATAAGCCTCATGAAGAAGGGCGAGATCGCGTGCCTGTGTTGCGGGATTGCAACTTACGTAGACGATCTTCTCGGGAGCGGCATTAAGGATGACTTTCACCACATCCTCGTGCATTCCTGCACGAGGCGGATCGACGATCATAACCTCCGGACGACCATGCTCGGCAATAAAGTCGTCAGTGAGGACATCCTTCATGTCTCCTGCATAGAATTCCGTATTCTACAGATTAT
>CAMWGM010000194.1 GCA_947173755.1 uncultured Muribaculaceae bacterium | reverse complement strand
CTCCATATCTTTCGGAGGCCATAGCGATCGATGCAGCGATCGACTCGGTGTTATGGCTGAAAGAAGAGGGACATTGGGCGGAATTCAAGGACACAATGGGAAAGAAACGTCTCCATCCTGATGCTGCCTTATGGACCATCTATCACGCCATCGACTCGGAGGTAGGCGATCCTTTATCCCGCTATGCCGCCGCGGGATATATCGGATCATCAATTCCGCATATCCCAGTTGGTGAGTTTGAAGGAGAAGAATATTCTACCGTTTCGACTACCGACTGGAAGCCATACTCATGGAGCATCAATAACGTGGCGATCGCCGAAGTGATGCACACAGCGCTCGCACTGTGGCAGGCAGGGCGCTCAGATGAAGCCTATCAACTGATGACCGCGTGTGCCCTCGACAATATGTATCAGGGAGCATCGCCGCTCAACTTCGGCCAGATTTCTCAGTATGACGCAGCCCGGGGCGAGTGCTACCGTGACTTTGCCGACCCGATCGGAGTCTGGAGCCGTGCGCTCACCGAAGGACTTTTCGGTATACGGCCGGATCTTCTCGACAAAAAGGTCGTTGAGATTATTCCCGGATTTCCTTCCGATTGGGATGATGCATCGATATCCTTGCCCGACATTTCATATTCTTTCCACAGAAGTGCGGACGGCGATACCTCAACATATAATATCCAGAATCGCTATCCCGGACAGCCGCCCATATCACTTGTAATACCCGCATCGGGACGGCTCGAAGTGACTGTCAACGGCATTTCGGCCCGATATACATCCGAACCATTCGCCTTCAATGCTCCGAAAATCCGTGTTTCCATACCCTCGGAAGAATTGAGTGAAGTGGTTGTCCGCCGTATCGACCGCGGACAGATGATCCGCCCGACCGGACGCGTCGAACGCCGCTCGGAAAACTGTAAGTTCGCCGAGATGACCAACGGAGAACAGACATGGTGGAATGTCATCGAATATCCTGCGGAGCGAAAGATTGAGATCGCCGCCGGTTTCGACTCGATTCCGTCAAACTTCGAGACTGTGGACCTCAGCAAAAATTTCAACGCCCGTCTCAACGACCTCTTCCGGCAGGAATATGTCTCCCCCGCACCTCTTTCGACGACGCTCCGCATTCCCAAACATGGTATCGGCGAATGGTGTCATCCGAAAGATACGGCTCATGTAGATAATTCAGGTCTGCGCAGACTGGCATCCCGTGCCGGCGGTGTCTTCACAACCTCGCTCGGAATCCCCTTACGTCTCGCAACCGAAGGAAATGATATAATTTTCACTTCTCTCTGGGACAACTATCCCGACTCGATCACCATCCCCGTCGATGGAAACGGGTCAAATCTTTATCTCGCTTTGGCCGGAACCTGCAACCACATGCAGCACAGGATGGAAAGTGGTATTATTACTGTAAATTATTCTGACGGATCCTTCGAGAGAGTACCTCTCATCAGTCCCTACAACTGGGCTCCGATAGAGCAGGATTTCTTCAACGACGAGTATGCTTTCAACAACCAACGCATCCCTTCCCCAATGAGATTGCATCTGAAAACGGGAATAACTTCACGTCAGCTCTCCGACCAACTCGATATAACCGGTGTCTACGGACGTCGCATAGAGGATGGAGCCGGCGTATTGGTCGACATTCCTCTCGATCCGTCGAAAAGAGTCATCTCTCTCACTCTCGAAACACTTTCAAACGATGTCATCATAGGCCTTATGGGGCTCACCTTTGGAAAATGAAACTCTCACGAAAAATACTAACCGCTATCCTGCTGGCTGGCGGTACAACATTTGCTTTCTGTCAGCCTTCGCCGACCGACTGGTATCCCGAGACCACTGTCAACCGGCCTTTCGTCAGATGGTGGTGGCACGGAAGTGCCGTCGACCCCGAAGGTCTCACCTTCAACCTCTCGGAGATGGCCGAGAAAGGAATCGGGGGAGTCGAGATTACTCCGATCTACGGCGTGATGGGCAACGAGGCCAACGATCTCCCTTATCTTTCCGACAAATGGATGGATGCTCTTGCCCATACCACTTCGGAGGCTCGCCGGCTGGGAATGCAGGTGGATATGAACAACGGGACCGGATGGCCTTTCGGCGGTCCGGAAGTGACACTTTCCGAAGCAGCGAAAAAATATATTGTCGAGACATTCACCACAGGATCAAAACGAAAAATATCGGAAAAGATCAGGCCCAAAGATCACCCGCAGATAGGAGTGGCCACTCTGCAAACTCTTCTTGCAGTAAGCCCCGACGGCAAACGCCGGTTCAACATCACGGATCACCTCCGACCCGACTCAACTCTCGACTGGAAAGCACCGAAAGGTGAACCTTGGACTGTCTACGCTCTTTTCTGCGGGCCGACCTTCCAGAAAGTCAAGCGGGCCGCGCCGGGAGGAGAAGGTTATGTCATCAACCATTACGACTCCGTTGCTGTAAAGAACTATCTCTCTCGGTTCGACCGTTCTTTCAAGGGACGTGAACACCTCGTCCCGACTTCTTTTTTCAACGACTCATACGAGGTCTACGGTGCTTCATGGACTGAAAATTTCCTTGATGAGTTCAGTGCCGACCATGGATACAGGCTCGAGAATTTCCTGCCCGAATTCGTGTCGGAAGACCACAATTCCACACGTCGCAGACTGATTCACGACTACCGGTCGACCCTCGGCCGTCTTCTGAAAGAAAATTTCACTGATGTCTGGACCCGTTGGGCGCACTCTCATGGGGCTACTGTCCGCAACCAGAGTCACGGTTCGCCGGCCAACATCATCGATATCTATGCAGCGGTGGATATCCCCGAATGCGAGTCGTTTGGAAAGACCGATTTCAACATTCCGGGCATTCATTCCACAGGTCCCTCCCGACCGAGCGACGCCGCACCCGCAGTCTTGAAATTCGCATCATCGGCAGCCCATCTTGCAGGTCGACCGGTCACTTCGGCAGAAACCCTGACATGGCTCACCTATCATTTCAACACTTCGCTGGCGCGTTGCAAACCTGAGATAGACCAGATGTTTTGTTCGGGAGTAAACCATGTCGTGTTTCACGGAGCGCCATATTCGCCCGCTCACGCCGAATTTCCCGGATGGCTCTTCTACGCATCGATCAATGTGTCGCCTACAAACTCATTCTGGCAGGATTCCCCCGGTCTGTTCAAATACATTTCCCGCATTCAGGCTGCGCTTTCGGCAGGAACTCCCGATAATGATTTTCTGCTCTACTTCCCGTTTGACGATGTAATCACCCGTCAGGGAGGCAACCCGTACATGATGTTTGAAATCCACAAGATGGACGCGCGAATGCCGGATGTCAAAGCCGCCGTCGCCGAAGTGATTCAGTCAGGATATGATGTCGATTATCTCAGTGACGAACTTCTCGGCACACTCGCGCTTGACAACCGCGGCCGTCTTCTTTCAAAAGGTAGTAATCGTTACAATGCCATAATCGTACCGGAGATGACGGTCATTCAACCCGGGACCCTTGCGGAACTGCTTCAGAAAGCCATGGCAGGAGCCTCCGTCATCTTTATCGGAGAATTGCCGACCGAGGTGCCGGGAATGACAGATATGTCCGGGCGTCAGGATCTGCTTGAACAGATCAAATCGATGGTTCCCGCTCAACAGGGTGTAACGGAATATGGTAAAGGAAAAGTGATCCGTGCATCTTCGATTTCCGACGCCCTCGCGCTTACCGGAGTCAAGGGTGAGCAACTCCGCAGGGATGGTCTCCACATGATCCGTCGCGCCAACGAAGCAGGTGGACACAACTATTTTGTGGCACTTCTCCGCGAAACGCCGCTTGATGGGTGGGTCAATCTCGCCGTCTCCTCCGGATCAGCGATGTTCTTTGACCCTCTGACCGGTGAGTCGGGTAAGGCTATGACAAAAAAGGCTGAAGACGGCACCACCGATATTCTCCTGAGTCTCAAACC
>CAMWGM010000193.1 GCA_947173755.1 uncultured Muribaculaceae bacterium | reverse complement strand
GCCTTCAAATGCTCGATGCTCATCCGGGGAATTTCGGGAATCGGTCGAAATCAGGAGAACGTTTCTCAAGGAAAGCGTTCTTGCCTTCCTGAGCCTCCTCCATGAGATAGTACATGAGGGTAGCGTCGCCGGCAAATTCCATCATGCCGCGCTGACCGTCGAGTTCGGCATTGAGAGCGCGTTTGATCATGCGGATAGCCATCGGGCTACGGCTGAGAATTGTCTCACACCATTCGACTGTTTCATCCTCAAGACGTTCTAAGGGAACGACTTTATTGACCATTCCCATCTGCTCGGCCTCATGAGCCGAATACTGACGGCAGAGAAACCAGATCTCGCGCGCCTTTTTCTGACCTACGCAACGTGCGAGATAACTCGACCCGAATCCGGCATCGAAACTTCCAACTTTCGGACCTGTCTGTCCGAAACGTGCATTTTCAGAAGCGATCGTGAGGTCGCAAACCACGTGGAGCACGTGTCCGCCTCCGATTGCGTAACCGTTGACCATCGCAATGACAGGCTTCGGGATCGAGCGGATTGCTTTATGGAGATCCAGCACGTTCAGTCGGGGAACACCGTTGTCATCTATATAGCCTCCTACACCTTTCACTTTCTGATCACCACCGGAGCAGAAAGCCTTATCGCCTGCGCCGGTGAGGATTACCACTCCGATTGTGGGATCTTCACGGCAGATTGCCATAGCGTCGAGCATCTCGAAATTGGTGTGCGGACGGAAGGCATTATAAACCTCCGGACGGTTAATTGTGATCTTGGCTATTTTGCCATAGCGTTCGAAAAGTATATCGTCATACTTCTTTATTGGAGTCCATTCTCTTGACATAACTTTTTCTTTTTTATCGCGCCCGGAATCGAGCGCATATTGTTTCTGCAAAATTACGAAAAATTCATGTTACAGGACAAGATGAGCCGACAATATTGCAATAACGTGTGAAAATTCGTAACTTTGCAGTCGAAAACACAAGTAACATCTGTTCATGTCACTTCAAGAAGAAATTTCACGTCGCCGCACGTTTGCCATCATATCTCACCCTGATGCCGGTAAAACCACTCTTACCGAAAAACTTCTGCTTTTCGGAGGTGCCATTCATATTGCCGGTGCTGTAAAATCAAACAAGATCAAAAAGACCGCCACTTCCGACTGGATGGAGATAGAGAAACAGCGCGGTATATCGGTGGCAACCTCCGTGATGGGTTTCAATTATGGCGATTATAAAATAAATATTCTCGACACCCCGGGTCACCAGGATTTCGCCGAAGATACTTACCGCACGCTGACTGCCGTTGACTCGGTGATTATCGTGGTCGACGTTGCCAAAGGTGTCGAGCAGCAGACGAGAAAACTTATGGAGGTGTGCCGCATGCGCAACACGCCGGTCATAATATTCGTCAACAAACTTGACCGTGAGGGACGCGATCCGTTCGATATCCTTGACGAACTCGAGAGCGAACTCAAGATAGCTGTCCGACCTCTTTCATGGCCTATTAATATAGGTGCGAAGTTCAAAGGTGTATATAATATCTTCGAGAAGTCACTCGATCTCTTCACACCCGACAAGCAGCGCGTCAGTGAACGTGTCGAGATAGACTCGGTTGATGATCCCCGTATTGACGAAAGCGTCGGTGAGGCTGATGCGAAAAAACTTCGGGAGGATCTTGAACTGATCGAGGGAGTTTATCCCGAATTTGACGAAAAAGCATATCTTGAAGGAAAGGTCGCTCCGGTGTTCTTCGGCTCGGCTCTCAATACATTCGGAGTCAAGGAACTTCTCGACTGTTTCGTAAAGATTGCTCCTTCGCCCAGGCCCGTGGTCGCTGAAGAAAGAAAGATAGATCCCGAAGAGGAAAACTTTTCCGGATTCGTGTTCAAGATCCATGCCAATATGGATCCCAACCACCGGTCCTGTATCGCCTTCGTGAAAGTCTGCTCCGGTAAATTCGAGCGCAATGCTCCATACAAACATGTCCGTTCGGGTAAAATGATGAAATTTGCCGCCCCGACTGCTTTCATGGCGCAGAAGAAAAATATTGTCGACGAAGCCTTTCCGGGCGATATTGTGGGTATTCCCGACACCGGCAACTTCAAGATCGGCGACACGCTTACTTCAGGAGAAAACCTGCATTTCAAGGGTTTACCGAGTTTCTCACCCGAAATGTTCAAATATATCGAGAACTCTGACCCCATGAAGGCCAAGCAACTCGACAAGGGAATCCAGCAACTCATGGATGAAGGTGTCGCACAGTTGTTTGTCAATCAATTCAACGGTCGAAAGATTATCGGTACTGTCGGACAACTCCAGTTTGAAGTCATTCAATACCGTCTTCTTCACGAATATGGAGCCCAGTGCCGCTGGGAACCGATATCCCTTTATAAGGCTTGTTGGATAGAAAGCGATGACCCTGAAGCACTTGCAGCTTTCAAAAAACGCAAGCATCAGTTCATGGCTGTCGACCGTGAAGGACGTGACGTGTTCCTGGCAGACTCCGGTTATGTACTCCAGATGGCCCAGAACGATTTCCCCAAGATCAAATTTCATTTTTCGAGCGAATTCTGATAATTATCCGAAATATACAAATCCCTGTTTCCCACCTATCGACATGACAAAAATAGGCAGTAAATGGACACCGTCGGCACGCAAGGCTATCTTGCTTGGTAGCGGCGAATTAGGTAAAGAAGTTGCAATCGAACTCCAGCGCATGGGCGTTGAGGTGATCGCATGCGACAAGTATGACAATGCTCCCGCTATGCATGTGGCCGACCGCCGCCATGTGTTCGGTATGACTGACGCTGAAAAACTGCGCGAGGTCATCGTGGAGGAGAAGCCTGATCATATCATCCCCGAGATCGAGGCGATCGCAACACCGACATTGGTTGCTCTTGAGAAGGAGGGATACAACGTTACGCCCACTGCGACTGCCGCATTCCTGACGATGAACCGTGAAGGAATCCGCCGACTTGCTGCCGAGGAACTCTCGCTTCCAACTTCCCCTTATCGTTTTGCTTCTGACTATGAAGAGTTTAAGAAGGCAGTGAAAGAGATCGGTATTCCCTGTGTCGTAAAACCCGTCATGTCTTCGAGCGGTCATGGCCAGAGCGTCATCAAAAGTGAGGCGGACATCGAAAACTCCTGGAAAATCGCTCAGGAGGGTGGACGTGCTGGTGCCGGACGCGTTATCGTTGAGGGATTTGTAGATTTCGATTATGAAATCACCCTACTTACTGTGCGTTCGGTTTCGGGCACGACATTCTGTGAGCCTATCGGTCACATCCAGATCGACGGTGACTACCGTTATTCCTGGCAGCCGCAGGCGATGACCGAGGAGGCAAAGAAAAAAGCACAGGAAATCGCAAAGAAAGTTACAGATGCACTGGGAGGATATGGCATCTTCGGTGTGGAACTCTTTATCAAGGGTGATGATGTGATTTTCAGCGAAGTTTCTCCTCGCCCTCATGATACAGGGATGGTCACGATGATTTCGCAGGACCAGAGCGAATTTGCTCTCCATGCCCGTGCTCTGCTCGGACTTCCTGTACCCGCGATCCGCTTCTACGGTCCATCGGCTTCTCGCGCGGTTGTGATAGAAGGTGATACTAATGAAATCGAGATGGAAAATCTCGAGAAGGTTCTTGAAGAACCGGGTGTGCAGATGCGAATTTTTGGCAAACCCGAAATTAAAGGACATCGCCGCATGGGTGTCATTCTGGCAACCGCCGATACAGTTGAGGAAGCGCGCGCGAAGGCTGAGCGTGCATATGAGAAACTCTCCGTCACAGTTAAGTGATGTGACGGCGGCTTAAGACTTTTCCCCTTGACTACAAACTTTTTCAAAGGAAGACAGGTTCTCCCACGAGTTGGGATGGCCTGTCTTCTGCTTTTTTCTATCCTTTCCAGCACCGATATCCATGCTGTCAGCAATAAGG
>CAMWGM010000192.1 GCA_947173755.1 uncultured Muribaculaceae bacterium | reverse complement strand
ACCGAGGTCGGGGAATGCTGCAGAGAAATCCCAGGCGGGATTGAGGGGATAGACGGCACCGAGGTCAAACGCAAGACCGAAACCGTTGGGAGCCTTGAAACTTCCGTCGAGACCGTCAACATAATAGCGGTCGGTGTTGTCGTCGTAACTCTGTTTCCACTTCATGCCCTTGAGGTTGGAAGTGATCTCAGCGTCGACTTCACCGATGTAGTTATCCTCATATAGATGAAGGTTGGCAGTCTTGAAGTTGGCGTCGAATGCGGCTGCACCTACAAGGAATTTCACGGCTGCACCATAGCGGAGTTTCTCGTCGAACTGACGCGAGTGATTGAGGGCGAGTTCCACCCAGCCGCGTGCGGTAGCACCGAGAGGCGAGAGGTCGTATGACTGATTGGTGAGGCCTAATTTGGCCATACGGACGATGTCTTTGGGAAGACCGACGTTGGCGTGGGCGCGTGCACCGAGAGTGACGTTGTTATAGCCGCCGAACGCTTTGAAGCCGACTGAAATGATGTTGACACGGGTGTCTACGCCTAAGCGGGAGTGTTCGGCGAAGTTGCCGAGCGCCTCTGATGCGGAGACTCCGGGGTTGAGGAGGGTAGTGGTCTGTCCGTTGACATTATAAAGAATGTCGCCGAGACCGATTGAACCGTTGGTCGAGATGTTGAAGTTGCCGAGGCCGGGGAATGCCACAAAACCTTTGTCGTTTCCGAGAGCCGGGTTAGCCTGGAAGCGATAGAGATAATTGTCATCGAAGTAACCTGTCTGAAGGTTCTGGGCGGAAGTGAGGGAGGCCATTGCCAAGGCCCCACAGGCTACGATATTTCTGATATATTTTTGCATGATTGTCGGGACTTAGGAATGGTTTTAGAATGAGTCGCGATAAGAGCCGCTGACGGTGGCGCGGATGTTCTCGACTTTGATAGTGCTTGAGGGGTTAAGTGAAACGCCCGGTTTTGCTACGCTGCAACGTGCTTCGTAGGAGATGCCGTCAATGCCGTTGAAGGTACCGTCGGTGCGGAGCAGGATGTCGTGGGTTGTTCCGGCCTTGATGGTGAAACCGAGATTGCCTTCAGCGTCGACGAGTTGAACAGGTTTGCCTGTGGAGGGATCGGTGACATGGTTGCCGTTTTCATCGAGAGGATAGCCGGTCATAACGATATCGACAGGCAGCGGGTTGGTGATTGTGGCGGTCAGTTGAAGTTGGCTGACGGTGAGTTTCAGGAGAGTCTCGTCATTCCAACCTGTCTCGCGATCCTCATAAACGATCTGCGAGCCGTCTTCGAACGCGAGGGGAGCGGTGAGACTGTATTCACCCTTGAATGCCTCGAGAGTCTGACCGAGAAGGAAGTCGGTGACGTAGCCTTCGCGGAGTTTCGGATCGATGAAGTCAACTTTGATCTTCGAGGGGAGACCTTCGCCGCTGAGCAGAGTGCCGAATTCGGGGAATGCCAGGAATTTGGTTCCGTTAGCCATATTTGCGGGCTGGACCGGGGCGAGGCAGAAGTTATAAGGACCTGCCTGACCCTTGTCGAAACCGATCACGACATTGTTTGCCGAAGGAAGGGTGACAGTTTTGTCGACCTGGTCGTTGCGGATAGCCCCGAGAGACAGACCGGTCTCACCCTCGAGTTTATATCCGGCGAGAGGATTGTTGATGGCCAGATAGAGCTGCGGGTTGGAAAGGGTGATGTTGGTGCCTGCTTGAGTGAGGAAGTCGGGGAGTCCGGTGAGTTCGAGGTCGCTGATGTTGAGATCGGAGACGTGATATTCCACTTTACCCGAAATCGATTTGATGTGGACATCGGAGAGGGTGGGTACGATGCCGAGATCGACCTGCTGGGGAGCGGAGGGAGTGGTGGGGTTGGTGACAGCCACTACGATACCTCCGTCAATACCGATGTATGAATCGATCGAGAGGGATGAGGGTGAGGTGCCGGGGCCGGCGGTGAAAGTGTATTCTCCGGCAGGGAGTTTGGTGGCATCGATCTCCGAGACAGTAAGAGCGATCGAGGCGTGTCCGTTGACGGCGGTCAGTTCGGGAATGACGATCACGCCGTTTTCATCGGCGGTATACTCGGTCACTTTAAAGCCCTGCGGGAGTTTCAGACGCAGTTTCTCAAAACCGACGGCCTTGAAGAGATTGCCCTGATCCTTGAGATTGAAATCAAAAGTGATGTTGCAGTCACCTTTGATGACGTCAAGTTGACGAAGGCAGTTGTCGATGCTTACGCCGGCCAGTTTGAAAGAGGTTGTGGCAGCTCCGACTTCATAGGCAACGGCCTGCTCGCCGATTTCCACACCGGGAAGTACGATGTCAGATCCGGAGTAGGAGAAAACGTTGGTGTTGATGGGATCAACCTGACCGATCGAGAGGGTGACGGGTTCGATCTTTATGGGATCAGACTTGAACTCGCCGTCAAAAACCACGGCATACTCGTCGCCGAGTTCCTTGATGACGCTGTTGTCATCGAGATTGAACACCGATGAAAGTTCGAAGGCATCGAGTTTGACAGGGAGCACCAGATCGTCTACCTTGATTTCGTAGTCTTTGTCGATATCGTCGAGATCATATTTGTCATCGACACACGACACGAGTGCGAGGCCCAGGATGGTCGTGGCGACATGCAGAAGCGATGTACTTGTATTGACATGATGGATGTATTAAGTGTAACTGTTTATTGTTTTCGGGAGATATGCTGATTCGGGCTTTCCAACAGAAGAAAGGTGGAGAGTGAAGATAAAAAATGTTTTAGAGCGAGGATGTTAACTGTAGCAGTATCAAAATGTCAGTTCCGGAAAAGGTTTGTCTTATTCTTGCTGCAAAGTTAAATATATTTAACGTAAGTTCAAAAAAATACAGTTAAAAATTATGGTATAAAGATTTTATTGGTATTTTTCAGCGCCCGTGGGAATGAAAAATTGCGTAATTTTGTGTTTATGTTTTATCCTATTGTTCTCTCAACCTCATTCTCCCGACTCTGATCAGACGAATATTGGCCATATTTTTTATAATCTGTATCGCTGTCACGTCAATAGATATAGATGCCGCTCCGCGTAAAAAACGCAACACGACACGGCGCCGCAGCCGTGCCCGTACCACCAGGGTCGTAATCCCGAAGGCCCCCGTCCTTCCCCAGCCCAGGACATCGGGTACGTTTGTTAAACGTCTGGATGCTCCCGAGGCTCCGGCCGGACTTGACGGGCGAAATATCGCGCTATGGGCGAGTCACGGGAGATATTTTGATCAGAATGAGGGCCGATGGTCTTGGCAAAGGGCACGCCTGCACGGGACTGTCGAGGATCTCTTCACGTCTTCCTTTGTGCTGCCTTATCTCATGCCGATGCTCGAGAATGCCGGAGCCTACGTCCTGACACCCCGCGAGCGCGATACATCGATGGGCGAGACTATTGTGGATGCCGACGGTGGGGCTGCCCGCCGTTCATATTCGGAGACGAACGGCGCAATGAAATGGCAGACTGTCGAAGGACGGTCAGGCTTCGGATTGAAGAACAACGTGCTTTCAAACGGCGAAAATCCCTTCCGGCAGGGTAGTGCCCGGCAAGTACTGACAGTCGCTGACTCGCAACACGGTGCTCAACCATCGGTGGCGCGCTGGGATGCCGTAATCAGCGAACCGGGAAAAAAAGAGGGGGATGTCGTTGAAAAGGCAGTCTATGTCAGTTATCTGTCACTTCCGGAAAGTGCCCGGGATGCAAGATACAGGGTGAACTCGCTGCGTGGTTCTGAGGAGTTCGAGGTCAACCAGACAATGGGTGGTGGCACATGGATCTATCTGGGAACTTTCCCTTTCCGCATCGGTAAGCAGGAGAAACCGGTGGTGGAACTGACCAACCGTTCGAAGGATAAGGGTAAAGTTGTTACTGCCGATGCCGTGAAAATCGGCGGTGGCATGGGCACTGTCGCGCGTGATGGAGAGGTG
>CAMWGM010000191.1 GCA_947173755.1 uncultured Muribaculaceae bacterium | reverse complement strand
GTATATCAGTGCCGAAAAGATGGTTAAGAATACCGGCAAAGAAAAATCCGGCCATGCAGCCTGCAAAAAGTGTAGGGGCAAAGTCACCGGCCACACCGCCTCCGGAATTTGACGAGTAGGATGCTGCGGTTTTGAGAAGGGCTATTCCACCGCAGACCAGTGCGACCGTGAGAATCGACGGGAAGTCTCCGTCATAGACCAGCGAACCGTTGACAATCGGCTCGAAGTGACCGTCGATTAGTTTTGCCATAATTCCATAACCTTCACCATATAATGCCGGGAATATGAGTAGACAAAGGCCGACAATCGAACCGCTGACCAGTCCGCGGGCCCAGATGGATCTGACCTTTCCGAAGAGAAGGCGGAGAAGATTGCCGATCTCTACATAATAAAGGGAATAGAAGCCACAAAAAATACCTAGGAGGATCACCCAGCCGCTCATCGACGGATCGAAATACTGAGGATGGGTCAGGGGAACGTCAAGGGTAAATCCGGAGAATGCTGTAGCGGTCAGACCGGCCACGAGTCCCGCGATAACGAGGGCAATGACCATCACTGTCGTAAGTTCTGCCTTCAGGACTTCGAGCGCAAAAAGCACTCCTCCAAGCGGAGCCTTGAAAATTCCTGCGATTCCGGCGCATGCACCACAAGCGATCAGTATACCAACAAGTTGGGGAGGCATCTTTAACCATCGGCCTATGTTGCTGCCGATAGCAGCGCCGGTGGTTGCGATAGGGCCTTCAGAACCGGCCGAGCCCCCGAATCCGAGAGTCAGGGTTGAGGCGATAAGAGGATAGAGCATCATGTTGGGCGAAATATTGTAGTTTCGCTTGATGAGATGCTCTTTGATGTGTTCCGTCCCATGTTCGATATTTCTGCCAACGATATATTTCTGAAATGCAACGGTCAG
The DNA here is from genome assembly GCA_947173755.1 of uncultured Muribaculaceae bacterium. Classification (GTDB taxonomy): domain Bacteria; phylum Bacteroidota; class Bacteroidia; order Bacteroidales; family Muribaculaceae; genus Duncaniella. The sequence continues at coordinate 3,074 of CAMWGM010000191.1, read as the reverse complement.
AAGAATACCGATCACCGGCAGAATAAAGATAACCTCATGAAATCGCAGGTCTCTCGCATTCGACTGGACTTCGTCGACTGCCCAACCGATCATTGCCTTCAGCAGAAAAGCGCCGAACCCGGCACAAAATCCCAGTATGGCGGCAATTAGAAAGAGGGAATAAGGCTGAGGAAGAGCATAAAACTTCCAGGCCTGCGGCATCCATGTCGCATTTTGATCGGTTTGAGGAAGTGGCATAGGATATTGAGGGATAGAGTTTTATAAGTTTGTATTCTTGGAGTCCGCCGTTCTGATACGGTCGATATTCAGATCGGCGATAAGGAAATTGCTACCGGCTACGAGCACAAGCCCGTCGTGACTGCATATTGAACGGGCCTCTGCAACCGCCGTATTGACATCAGGGACGATCTGACCGGTCAGGCCCACCTCGGATGCTCGTTCGGCCAATTGCTGGGCCGGAAGGGCTCGGGGAGTGGAAGCCTGACACCAGAAAATCTCTCTGATCATCGGAAGCGAGCCGATTATTTCGAAAATATGTGCAAGATCTTTGTCTGCAACGAAGCCGCAGACCAGTCTGACATCTTTTATTCCTGAAGCAATGAGTTGTTCGGCGATTCTCTCCCAGCCTCCAGAGTTATGGCCGGTGTCAATCACCGTGGTCGGTGCAGACGCAATTGTGCTCCAACGACCGACGAGATGGGTTAGATCTACGACATGGGCGAGCCCTTTACGCACGGCCTCGTCGGATATGGCCACACCGGTTTTTCGGAGAACATCCACCGCCTCAAGAACTGTCGCTGTGTTAAGGCGTTGATAAGAACCGGCGAGTTGTCCTCTGATTTCTCCGAATTTCGTGTCGGGATAAAGATTGATATTGTCGTGTTCGACCATCTCTATAGGAACAGCAACTGAAAGGGAAGACCCTTTTTCGGTTGCCTTTGCGACAAAAACCGGATAAGTTTCTACCTGATATTCGCCGATTACGACAGGCACCCCTTCCTTGATTATTCCGGCCTTTTCTGCTGCAATCTCCTCGAGGGTTTCTCCAAGAGACTGAGTGTGGTCAGGCGAAATATTGGTTATGACACTGAGGATCGGAGTTATGATATTAGTCGAGTCAAGTCTACCTCCCCGCCCGGTCTCAATCACAGCGTAATCGACTTCGCATTTAGCAAACCAGTCGAACGCCATCGTGGAGGTGAGTTCAAAGAAACTGGGTGATACACCGGGACATGACGTTTTGAGCCGCATCCATCTCTTGACAAAATCAACTACGGCATCTTGGGGAATTTTCTCTCCGTTCACTCTGATGCGTTCACCGAAATCGAAGATATGCGGAGAAGTGTATAGGCCGGTGCGGTAACCCTGCGCCTGAAGCACAGCGGCCAGCGAGTGGGCCGTCGATCCCTTTCCGTTAGTACCTGCGATATGTATTGTAGGATAGCGGCGAGAAGGATGGCCGAAGAGATCGTCAAGCAGGAGAGAAGTCTCGAGTCCGGGCTTGTATGCGCCGGGGCCTTCCCGATGGAAAACGGGAAGAGATGTATACAGAAAATCGAGCGCCTCCTGATAATTCATATCCTCAATAGATAAGCCAACCGGCAAATCCGGCCAGACAGATTATTAGAATAGGATGCCATTTCACCCAGTAGACAAGCGCGAAAGCAGACGCGCAGAGAATTATGCTCCATATGACCTGATAGGAGGTCTCACCAAAGTTGGCGCTGTTCATCAGCAGAAGGGCTGCAGAAGCGATAAGCCCGACAACCACCGGGCGGAGACCAGCGAAGATACCCCTGACCACCACACTTTCTTTATGACGATGTATGAGGTGACTCGTGAATGCGACAAGAAGAAAGGAGGGGAGTACCACGGCGAAGGTACACGCAAGCGATCCGAGGATCCCGTAAATCGGACTTGAGAATGCTTCGGAATATTCGGCGGGCGCTACATATCCAATATATGTGGCGGAATTGATACCGATCGGTCCGGGAGTCATCTGCGAGATGGCCACAATGTCCGTGAACATCTGTTCGGTGATCCATCCGGGTCCGACAATCTCTCTTTCTATCAGCGAAAGCATCGCATAGCCTCCGCCGAAACCGAATAGGCCTATCTTAAGATATGACCAGATAAGTTTAAGATAGATCATTTTACTTCTTTTTCGTCCTCCTTACGAATTTCGTCAATTGCTTGATTGAGTTGTTTCTCATGTTGCGACAGCCAGAGCCACCCGAAAAATCCTCCTAAAACGATGAAAAGTATGGGATTGCTGACGATGGGCAACTTCGACCAGATCAGAAGTGCGGTCACTACCGGAATAGCGATGGTTTTCCACCCGATTTTGGCAGCGCGTGCCGAAGTGATCACAGGCGCGATGATGAGCGCCACGACCGCAGGACGGATTCCCTTGAATATCGCCGACAGAGTGGCGTTGTTTTTTATGAGATCGGGTGTGAGGAAAATCGCGATGGCAAGAATTATGAGAAAAGAGGGAAGGATGGTGCCGAGCGCGGCGACTACTGATCCCTTCGAACCGCGTAGTTTGTCACCGACAGCCACTGAGATATTGACGGCGAGAATGCCCGGTAGCGACTGTGCGACGGCAAGCAGATCGAGAAATTCACTGCGTTCGATCCAGCCGTGCTTGTCGACGATTTCCTTCTCGATGATGGATATCATGGCCCATCCACCGCCGAATGTGAACGCTCCGATTTTGAAGAATGTTGTGAATAACTGCCAATAAAGATTTTTCATCTTTCAACCGATATTTTTAAGTTCGATATCAAAGACGAGAGTCGAACCTCCGGGAATTCCGGGTACACCTCTTTTACCATAAGCCAGTTCGGCGGGAAGATAAATCTCCCAACGGTCTCCGGGATGCATCTGTTGGAGCGCTATCTGCCATCCGGGGATGAGTTCCCTCAACCTAAGAGCGACAGGCGCTCCTCCGCGGGAGGAGTCAAACTGCTTTCCGTTGATGAGACGGCCGGTGTAGTGGACCACGACCACACTGTTGCGGTCGGGAGTAGGGCCGGAGGCTGCTCCCTTGTTGATCACCTTATAATATATTC